>NZ_JBHYJH010000040.1:0-62756 GCF_042740445.1 Streptomyces sp. NPDC059003
GCGTCGTACCGATGAACCAGTCGTCGACGGAGAAGAACGGCTGGTCCCTGCAGACCGCCACCCGCGGGCGCCCGGTGACGGCGCGGGCGAGGCGCACCGCGGCGGTGGTGACGTCGGAGCCGTTCTTGGCGAACTTCACCATCTCGGCGGTCGGCACCGTGGCCAGGAAGCGCTCGGCGGCCTCGACCTCCACGAAGGACGGCCGCACGAAGTTGCTGCCGCGGTCGATCTCCCGCCGCACCGCCTCGTTCACGCGGGGGTGGGCGTGGCCGAGGCTGACCGACCGCAGCCCCGACCCGTACTCGATGTAGCGGTTGCCGTCGACGTCCCACACGTGGGCGCCGCGGCCGTGGCTGATGACCGGGGCCAGGTTCTCGGGGTACTGGTCGTCGCCCTTGGCGTAGGTGTGCGCGCCGCCGGGGATCAGGGCGTGCAGCCGCTCGTTCGCCGTCCGCGACCGGGGCAGGTGGAACTCTTCGGTGGCCACGCGTACTTCACCCTTCTTCTTGCTTCAGGACCTCGGCGAGGCTCGGTGCCTCCCGGTCCCGCTGGGACATCGAGGTGACCGGCAGCGGCCAGGGGACGGCGAGCTCCGGGTCGTCGAAGGCGATCGTCACGTCCTCGGCCGGGTCGTGCGGGCGGTCGATGCGGTACGAGGTGTCGGCGGTATCGGTCAGCGCCTGGAAGCCGTGCGCGCACCCCGCCGGGATGTACAGGGTCACCTGCGTGTCGCCGGACAGCTCGAAGGTGGCGACGTTGCGGTACGTCGGTGAGTCCGGCCGCAGGTCGACGACGACGTCGAAGATCTTCCCGTACGAGCAGCGCACCAGCTTGGCCTCGCCCGCGCCGGAGCGCAGGTGCAGGCCGCGCAGCACGCCCCGGACCGAGCGGGACACGCTGTCCTGGATGAAGGCGTCCGGGTCGAGGCCCACCGAGCGGACCACGTCGGCGTCAAAGGTGCGGCAGAAGAAGCCGCGCTCGTCGGCGTACGGCGTCGGCTCGAAGAGGTACGCGCCGTGGATCGCGGGGACGTCGGTCGCTTTCATGGGGTTGCCTCCTGCCGGGGCGACGTCTTGAACAGGGTCCTGGTCAAGGCGGCGAATTGGTCGGCCAGTTGCCGCGCGACGTCGGCGTTCCGGTCGGTGAGGGTGGTGCGCAGCTGTGCCGATCTCTTCTCGAGGAGGCGGAACTGCTCCAGGAGTCGGTCGGCGTCCAGCTCTCGGGCCGGATGGCAGTACGCGCCGAGGCCCATCCGCTCCATGAGCGCCTCGCTCTTGGCCGCGTAGCTCAGGGCGAGCGTCGGGGTGCCGGACTTCAGTGCGCAGATCAGGTTGTGGTAGCGGGTCGCGACCACGGCGTCGGCCGCCGCCGTCTCCTGCATGAGGTCGGCGAGGGAGGCCGTCTCGGCGGCGGTGACCAGGGGTGAGTCCACCGCGTCCAGGATCGCGGCGACCACCCGCGCGTCGCACGCGTCGCCCGTGAGCAGCCGGACCCGTCTGCCCTCCTCGGCAAGGGCACGCACGAAGCGGGTCGTCCCTTCGAGGTAGCGGCGGTGGATCTCGTCGGCGCGGGCCCGGTCGTCGTTGCCGCCGTGGAAGTCCATGACACCGACGCACACCTGGCCCTTCGGGGCGGACGACGGCGTCGGCAGGGCGAACGCGAGGTCCGGGTACACCTCGTCGCGGGCGGTGTCGACGCCCATCTCCCGCATCGCGTCGCGCGACAGGGTGTCCCGGTACGAGCGGTACGTGGCCAGGCGTGCCGCCCAGCGCACCAGGGCCCGGGTCGGCCGGTCGCGGATCGTGTCCGCGCCCACGCTGACCAGCGCGACCCGGGTGCCCGAGAGGCGGCCGCCCGCGCAGAGCAGGAACAGCGCGTACGGGAAGCCCCACGGGCGCAGCGGCAGCGTGGCCTCCAGGACGCCCATGCCCGGGACGATCACCACGTCGTGGCGGCGCACCCAGGCGGCGGTGCGGGCGACGTCGACGAGTTTGCCGATGCCCTTGCCCGCGATGGCGCCCGCGCGCGACGCGGTGCGGTACTCCCCGCGGTACCAGTGCAGTCGGGTCGCGGGGATGCCGTACCGGGCCGCGACGGCTTCGGGTCCGCCGCACAGCGCGTCCACGACCGCGTCCGGGTGCTCGGCGCGGAGGTAGCCGAGCACGGCTTCGAGGGACCCGTCGTTGCCGAGGTTGCCGGAGCCGAGCAGGCCGAACACGCCGACGCGCACCGGCGTTCCGTGCGCCGGCCTCACGCCTGCCCGCCTTCACGGCCCGCCCGGCCCTCGCGTCCCGCGACGATCGCGTCGACGGAGACGGTGAGCCGGGCCGGGTCGACCGGGGCGCGGTCCTCGACCCGCTCGCCCGCGCCGGGCCTGGCCCGGCTGGCCGCCCACGCGGCCAGGTGGCCGTAGCAGGCGCGCCGGTCGGCCGCGGACAGCGGCGCCCGCCGGATCGCCGCGACGAAGCCCCCGACGTACTCGGCGAGCAGCCGGGGCGTCGGGTGCAGCAGGCCTGCCCGGCGCGGGTCCAGGTTGACGCACCGGGAGCGCTTGGACGGGTTGGCGCGCTCGGCGCGGGTGGGGTGGTCGCGGCGGAAGTAGAGCAGTTCCGGCACCTGGTGGAAGGGCCCGTGCAGGCCGATCTCCGCGACGAACGTGCGGTCCGCGTGGTGGTAGCTGTCGTGCGGCTTCACCTTGCGCAGCACGTCGGCGCGCATCACGCCGTAGAAGTCGTCGCCGCCGGGCTCGAACAGCATGCTGCGGAAGCGCACCGGCGGGCGCGGCGAGTCGGTGGCGAGCGTGTACGCGTACGGGACCTTCACCTGTCCTTCGGCGTCGATGACCGCCTGGTCGGCGTGCGCGAGGATGACGTCAGGCCGCTCGTCGAGGGCCTCCACACAGCGCCGCAGCAGGTCGCGGGCGTACAGGTCGTCGTGCGAGGCCCACTTGAACAGCTCGCCGTGGCACTGGGTGAACACGTAGTTGTGGTTCGGCGCGGCGCCGATGTTCCGGGGCAGCCGCAGGTACCGGATGCGGGCGTCCTGCGCGGCGTACTTGCGGCAGATCTCCTGGGTCCCGTCGGTCGAGGCGTTGTCGGAGATGACCAGTTCAAAGTCCTCGTAGGTCTGGCCGAGCAGGGCGTCGAGCGCCTCGGCGAGGTACTCCTCGCCGTTGTAGACGGGCAGGCCGATGCTGAGCCGGGGTTGGGCGGTCATGACGTCCTCACTTCGGGGATGGGATGGCGGTGGCGCTCGCGCAGGGCCGACCGCAGGTGCAGCCACCAGACGGCGGAGCTGCAGAGGGTCGCCGCGGCGACCCCCCAGGCCGAGCCGACCGCGCCGCCCACGGCCGCCCCGCCGAGCCCGCCGCCGACGTAAGCGGCGGAGGCGAACAGTTGGGCGCGCAGGCTGCGCCGGGCGGCGGCGAGCGCGCGCAGCCCGGCCGCGGCGCCGATGCCGAGGCCGGAGCCCGCGACGCCGAGCACGGCGGGCACGATGAGTCCGGACGCGGAGCTCCAGACGTCGCCGAGCACGAGTTCGCCCGCCCGGTCCGGCACCAGGAGCAGCGCCACGCCCCAGAGCAGCGCGGCGGCGGCGAGGCCGCCGGACAGCATGAGGCAGAACGCGGCCAGGCGGTGCGGGGCCTGCCGCAGCACCCGGGCCGCTTCGGGGACGGTGACGAGCGAGAGGCCCATCAGCAGGGCCAGGAACGGCCCGAGCAGGAGCTCGGCGCCCCTGACCACGCCCACCGCGCCGACCCCGACGATCGCGCCGAGCCCGTACGCCCGCAGCTGGGACGCGCCGCTGACGCCGACGTTCTCGACCAGGTAGCGGTAGCCGAGGTCGCGCTGTTCGCGCAGCCACGCGCGCGCCCTGTCCGGCCTGGGCCGGATGCCGGACTGGAAGCAGCCGTACCCGGCGGCGACGGCGGCGGCCGCACCCCAAGCGAGGACGAAGGCCTGCACGCTGCCCACGCGGGCCGCCAGCAGCAGCGCCGGGACCAGCGCGAGGGCTCCCAGGAGGTCATTCACGCACGCTTTGCGCCCGGTGCCCGCGGCGAAGAACGAGTACCGCCAGGCGTCCTGGAGGAGCAGCCCGGGCAGCACCACCCCGAGGGCGGCGAACGCGGGCCCCACCCGGCCGCCGAGGCCGAGGCCGACCACCAGGCACACCAGGCCGACGGCACCGCCGACGCCGAGCGCGGTGCCGGACGACCGGGCCGCCGCCGCGCGCCAGGGCGCGTCCGGCACGCCGCTGAAGCGCACCACCAGCGGGTCGGTGGCAAGGCCCCGGGAGACGCTGAGCACCACGCCGTAGGTCACCCAGGCCAGGCTGAACACGCCGAACGCGGTGAGCCCGAGCGAGCGGGCCACGTAGATCCCCACCGCGAAGTTGGTCATGCTGCAGACCGCCTGGTCGGCCAGGCCCCAGGACAGCCGTCCCGCCATGGCCCGTTTGGCGGTCCGCTTCTGGCTCTCGGTGGTCATCGGTGTCACGCCTTGATCAGCCCGGCGCCGCCCAGGGCACCGGCCGCGGCGGCGACGGTGTCGAACGGCAGGCCCGCCCGCTCGGCGACGTCGAGCAGACTGTGCTCGCCGTCGGCGAGGCTGAGCACCCAGAGCATCGCCATCTGGGCCTGCTTGGCGTCGCTGCGGCCGCCGAGCGAGTCGTACAGCCCTCTGCGGCCCAGCTGTGGTTCGCCGTACGGGCTGAGGTTGAGGTAGCGCCGGTTGCGGTCGAGGACGGCGAACGCCTCGCGGCAGACGGCGAGCGTGTCCGCCATCGCCTCCGGGGAGACGAAGTCCGGGTTGTCCGCCGAGGTGTGGTACTCGGGGTAGCCGGCGTACGGGGTGCGGCTGAGCGAGCCGACGCCGAGGTCGAACCCGGGCGAGCAGTACTGCCGCTCGTCGTAGCCGTACGGGGTGAACTCGTTGACGCTGTGCGGGCGTTCGGAGGCGGCGAGCACGTGCCGCATCACCCGGTCGATCTCCGCGTCGCCGCGCCTGCTCTGCTTGTACGTCAGCTGTCCCGAGTCGCCCGCGCAGGCCAGCACGAGCCCGTGCTTGACCCGGTCCATCCGCTCCGCGTTGCGGGCCAGCCAGGTGATCGCCCCGATGGTGCCGGGCGCGTAGATGAACCGGTAGGTGTAGTACGGCGTTTCCCGTGCCAGCGCGCGGGCCAGGAACGTCGCCACTGCGATGCCGGCCAGGTTGTCGTTGGCGAGCGACGGGTGGCAGACGTGGCAGGAGACGATCACCTCGTCGGGGACCTGCCCGGGGACCACGTGCTCGGCGTAGGTGAGGTGGCCGTCGGCGAGGGTGGAGTCGATACGCACCTCGTACTCGCCGTCCGGCAGCGCGTCCAGGGTGTCCTGGGACAGGCAGAATCCCCACTGGGGCTGGTAGTAGCTGGTGCGGTACGGCACCAGGGTCGGCTGGTCCGGCAGGGTGTGCAGGTGTCCGCGCAGCTCGGACAGGGGCATGGTCCGCGACACCGGCACGCTGTAGCCGAGCACGTGCAGGCTGGACGCGGCGAAGTCGACGACCCGGCGGCCCCCGGCGTCGGCGATGTACGCGTCCCGGATGTTCCACTCCTGCGGCACCGTCCAGTCGAGCACCTGCGTGCCGGTCGGCACCTCGTGGACCTGCAGCGGGACGTACTCGCCGACGATCTCCAGGGTGGCGCGCACCCCGTCGCCCGTGATGCTGCGGCACAGCGGGTAGAGCCGCTCCACCAGCGCGTGCATCTGTTCGCCGACCGAGGTCATGGGCTGTTCGCCACCACCTTCTTCGCCCCGCGCGGTCATCGGCGCCACCGCAGGGTCTCGTCGACGGTGCGGGCCTCGGACGCCGCGCGCAGCACGGCGAGGCGGGTGAAGCGCCGCTCGAAGTCCCCCCGGGTCAGGCCGTGCTTGCGGTAGGCGTCGGCGAGTTCGAGCGCGCCCTGCTTCACCGTCCACTCGCAGTCGAAGCCGGGGATCGCGGCGCGGAACCGGGAGAAGTCCACGCGGTACGACCGCGGATCGGCGCCGGTCTCGCCGGTGATCTTCACCTTCGCGCCGGACACCGCCTCCGCGACCTGCTCGGCGATCTCGGCGACCGTGACGTTGTTGGTCTCGCTGCCGATGTTGAACGCCCGGTCGTGCACCGCTTCGCGCGGCGCGGTCAGCGCGGCCGTGAAGGCCCGTGCGATGTCGGCGGCGTGCACCAGCGGGCGCCAGGGCGTGCCGTCGGAGAGCACCAGGACCTCGCCGGACAGCAGGGCGTGGCCCACCAGGTTGTTCAGGACGATGTCGGCGCGCAGCCGGGGCGAGTAGCCGAAGGCGGTGGCGTTGCGCATGTACACCGGGGTGAAGTCGCCGTCGGCGAGCGCGTGCAGGTCGTCCTCCACCCGCACCTTGGACTCCGCGTACGGCGTCACCGGGCGCAGCGGGGCGTCCTCGGACACCAGGTCGTCGCCGCCCGCGGCGCCGTACACCGAGCACGTCGACGCGTACAGGAAGCGCCGCGCTCCGGCGTCGCGGGCGAGGCGGGCGAGGTGGACGGACGCGTGGTGGTTGATGTCGTAGGTGAGGTCCGGGGCCAGCGCTCCCAGCGGGTCGTTGGAGAGCGCGGCCAGGTGGATCACGGCGTCCACCCCGGCCACGTGTTCGGCGGTGACGTCGCGCAGGTCCACCCGGGTGCCGGGCGGGTCCGCGGGCTGCGGGCCGAGGACGCAGTCGGCGAACAGGCCGGCGTCGAGACCGACGACCTCGTGCCCGGCGGCCGCGAGGACCGGGGCCATCACGGTGCCCAGGTAGCCCTGGTGGCCGGTCAGCAGTACGCGCACAGTTCAGTCCCCCACAGTGGAAGTGCTCGGATTGGTGGTGCTCAGCTGGGTGGTGCCCGGCCGGGACGTGCCCAGGTCGAGCGTGAGTTTGGTGGCGGCGAACGCCTCGGCGTAGCGGGCGTGGCATTCGATGCCGCGGATCCGCGCGAGGCCGAGGAAGGCCTCCCGGTCGTACCAGGGACGGTGCCGCTGCGAGGCGTAGTGCTCCTGCAGCAGCCGCACCTTCTGTTCGGCGATCTCCGTCGACAGCGGCTGGTACGCCGACGGGCGGCCGAGGTCGCCGTCCCACTTGACGATCTCGTAGCCGAGGACGAGGTGGTCGCGGAACGCGGTGGGCATCAGCTTCGCCAGGCCGCGGTGGTCCTGGTGCGCGTCGTCGGTGCGCGGGGCGAGGACCAGGTCGGGATCGGTCCGCTCGCGCAGCTCCTCGACCGCGACCTTGGCCTCGTCCCAGTGCACGGGCATCCGGCCGTCCGGCAGCTTGAGCACGGTCAGGCGCAGGTCGGCGCCCGGGCAGAAGGCGGTGAGCGCGGCCTGCTCCTCCTGTTCCCGCTCGGTGCCGCCGCCGGAGAGCACCAGCGCGTCGACGCGGATGCCCGGCCGCGCGTGGCACAGCGTGAGCAGCGTGCCGCCGGCGCCGATGGCGATGTCGTCGCAGTGGGCGCCCACCGCGACGATCCGCTCCAGGGGCCCGGCCCCGAGCCGGATCACGCGCTCACCCCCGCGCGGTCCTGCTCCCACACGGCCCAGGGGCGGTCGCCGCGGGCGTAGGCGGCGTCGAGCGCGGCCCGCTCCTTCACGGTGTCGGTCGGCTTCCAGAAGCCGCGGTGCTGGTGCGCCACCAACCGGCCCTGCTTGGCGAGTTGGGCGCAGCCGTCGGCGACCAGGTCCCCGTTCTCCGGTATGTGGTCGAAGACCTCCTGGCGGAGCACGAAGTAGCCGCCGTTCTCCCACAGCGGCATGTCGCTCACCGCCGTGATGCCCCCGACCAGGCCGTTCTCGCCCAGTTCCACGCAGTGGAACGAGGACTGCGGCGGCACCACCATCATCGACGCGCCGGCGTCGCGCCCGGCGAACCGGTCGATCATCTCCGGCAGCGGAGCGTCGGTGAGCACGTCGGCGTAGTTGGCGAGGAACATCTCGTCGCCGTCCAGGTGGTGCCGCACCCGGCGCAGGCGCTCGCCGATCGGGGACTCGATGCCGGTCTGCGCGAAGGTGATCGTCCAGTCGGCGATGTCGGTGGAGAGGAGTTCGGTCTTCCCGCCCCGGAGCACGAAGTCGTTGGACGTCGTCTCCTCGTAGTTGAGGAAGAAGTCCTTGATGTGGTGGGCGCCGTAGCCCAGGCACAGGATGAACTCCTTGTGCCCGAAGTGCGCGTAGTAGCGCATGACGTGCCAGATCAGCGGTCTGGGGCCGACCATCGCCATCGGCTTGGGCACGTCGTCCGCGGCACCGCTGCGCATCCGCATCCCGTAACCGCCGCAGAACAGTACGACCTTCATGACGTCACCTCGACAGTGCCCTCGACAACGCTCAGTTCCGGGATGGGGAAGACCAGGCGGCCGCCCCAGTCGTGCACGAAGGACAGCTGCTCGGTCAGCTCGGCCCGCAGGTTCCACGGCAGGACGAGGACGTAGTCGGGCCGGTCGGCGGCGATCTGCTCGGGCGGCAGGATCGGGACGCGGGTGCCGGGGGTGAACCTGCCGTGCTTGTACGGGTTGCGGTCGACCGTGTACGCCAGCAGGTCGGGCCGGATGCCGCAGTGGTTGAGCAGGGTGTTGCCCTTGCCCGGGGCGCCGTAGCCGACGACTCTCTCGCCGCGCTCGGCGGCCTCGACGAGGAACTTCAGGAGGTCGCGGCGGACCTTGGCGACGCGGGCGGAGAACTCGGTGTACCCGGACAGCTCCTGGAGCCCGGCGGCCTTCTCGCGGGCAAGCACGTCGGACACCGCCTGAGACGGCTCACCGGCCACCTCGCCGGGCCGGGCCCACAGCCGGATGGAGCCGCCGTGCGTGGGCAGCAACTCGACGTCCACGAGCGCGAGTCCACCGCTCGCGAGCGCCCGGATCGCGGACGCGACCGTGTAGTACTGGAAGTGCTCGTGGTAGATCGTGTCGTACTGGTTCTCCTCGATCAGGGTCAGCAGGTGCTGCACCTCGATGGAGACCCAGCCATCGTCGGCGACCAGGGCGCGCAGGCCCTGGGTGAAGCCGACGACGTCGGGGATGTGCGCGTACACGTTGTTGGCCACGACCAGGTCCGCGGGGCCGTGCTCGGCGCGGACGGCCGCGCCGGTGTCCGGGCCGAGGAACTCCGTGAGCGTGGGCACGCCCGCCTCGCGCGCCGCGGCGCCGACGTTCACCGACGGCTCGATGCCGAGGCAGCGGATCCCCCTGTCCACCACGTGCTTGAGCAAGTACCCGTCGTTGCTGGCGACTTCGACCACGAAGGCGTCCGGTCCGAGCCCCACGCGGGCCGTGGCGTCGGCGACGAACGTGCGCGCGTGCTCCACCCAGGAGGTCGAGAACGAGGAGAAGTACGCGTACTCCTTGAACGTCTCCTCCGGCGTGATCAGCGGCGGGATCTGCGCGAGCCAGCAGTCGGTGCAGACCCGCAGGTGCAGCGGGTACGCGGGCTCCGGCTCGTCGAGTTGGTCCGCGGCGAGAAAGCTCTCGCACGGTGGTGTCGCCCCCAGATCGACGACGCTCGCCAGCGTCGCCGAGCCGCAGAGTCGGCATCCTGTCATCTACTGCCCCCCATTGATTCCGTCCGCACCGCGATCGCGGTGCGGTACCCCTCCACCAGGCGCTCCAGGCCGACGGCCGGGCTGAACCCGTGCTCGTATCGGCGCCGGGCCGCCCGGCCCATCTCCCGGTTGCGGTCCGGATCGGCCGCGATCCGGCGTATGCAGGACGCGAGCGAGGCGGCGTCGCCCGGCCGGTGCAGCAGGCCGGTCACCCCGTCCTCGACGAGTTCGACGAAGGCGCCGTGATCGGCGGCGACGGCCGGGACCCCCGCCGCCATCGCCTCCGCGACCACCAGGCCGAACGTCTCCAGGACCATGGACGGCGCCACCAGGGCGACCGACCGCGCGACGGCGTCCCGGCACTGAGCCGGGTCGAGCAGGCCGACGTACCGCACGTCGTCGCGGCCCGCCGCCCAGGCGGCCACCTCGCGCTCCAGCGGCCCCGCGCCGGCGAGCACGAGCGGCACGCCCGCGCCGCCGCTCGCCGCGATCTCGTCCCACGCGGCCATGAGCAGCCGCATGCCCTTGCCCTCCGCGAGCCGGCCGAGGAAGAGCACGTGCTCGCCGTCGCCCGCCCGGCGGGCGCCCGGGTCCGGCACGAAGTTGTGCTTCACCACGAGGCGTTCGGCCGGCATGCCGGAGCGCACCAGGATGTCGCGCTGCGCCGCGGAGATGCAGAAGAACCGCTCCACGCCGGTCCACCACCGCCGCCGGTTGACCGCGCTGCTGACCGCGAGCGGCACCGTCGCGAGCCGGGAGCCCCGGTAGCAGCCGTGCCGGACGGCGGGCAGGGACGACGCCGACCCCACGCACTCGGTGCACGGCCTGCCGTCCCGGTGCAGCGTGCCCGGCGGGCAGACCTGGGTGTAGTTGTGCAGCGTGGCGACCACGGGCACACCGGCGTCGGCGCAGGCGGTGATGACCGCGGGCGACAGGAGCGGGAAGACGTTGTGGACGTGCACCACGTCGGGCCGTTCGGCGCGGAGCCGGGCGGCGAGCTCCGTGCGGACCGCCGGGTTCCACGGCACGAGCAGCGGCACCGCGGCCTTGCCGAGCAGGGAGCGGGCGGCGATGTCGTCGCTGCGCCGCTCGAAGGTGTCGACGCGGTGGCCCGCCGCGCGCAGCAGCGCCACCTCTTCGTCGACGACGCGGTTCTCCCCGCTCGGCTGCTTCGACGAGTAGCGGTTGTGCACCACAAGGACATGCATGCTCAAGGTCACCTCCGGGCCCATCGCGGGATACGTCGTCGAGGGACCGCGTCCTTCGACGGGGGCGTGGCCGCGGCGGGCGCCGCGAGCAGCGAGGCGGCCAGGGCCAGGTGCAGCAGATACGGCGACGCGTCGCCGAGCCCGGCCTCGGTGTACGACGAGATCGCGCAGTAGCTGATCAGGAAGATCGCGCAGGCCCGCGGCAGCGACGGCGGCCGCAGGAGCGCGACGCCGGCGAGGGTGACGATCATCGCCGCCACGATGGTGACGCCGATCAGACCCTGCTCGTGGTAGACGGCGAGCCAGCTGTTGTCGATCGGCAGGCCCCCGAACGACTTGTCGCTCAGGCCCACGCCGAACACCTTCTCCCCGGTCGTGCGGGGCGCCGCGAGGAGGGCGTCCCAGACCTTGGCCCGGCCGGTGAGGTTGGACATGTTCTCCTGGCTCTGTCCGCGCAGGTACCAGGACTGCAGCGCGGAGCTGAACGCCACGGCGGCCACCGTGGCGCACACCACCGTCCAGGCGAAGAACCGGCGGGCGGCGGAGCTGGTCAGGACGAGCGAGCCGATCGCGAGCACCAGGCCGATGAGCAGGCCGAGCGTGGCCGTGCGGGTATGGGTCAGCAGGAGCAGGACGACCGACGGCACGATGATCACCGCCGCGCTGGTCCCGGTGGTCTGACGGCCGAGCAGGAGCAGCACGGTGAGCCCGATGATGATCGCCGCGTACTGTCCGATCTGCGGCGGGGTGAGCGGCCACAGCGCGCCGACGAGGCGCCCGCCGTAGTACTCGGGCCGGGCCGTGCCCGGTGCGACGGCCAGGCCCGCGGCCACCAGGACGAGCACCGCGAAGTACATCCGGATGTGGTACCGGACGAACGTCAGGCTCCCCTGCCACCAGCGGCTGAGCAGCCACAGCGTGCCGATGAACAGCGCGAGC
The DNA here is from genome assembly GCF_042740445.1 of Streptomyces sp. NPDC059003. NCBI lineage: Bacteria > Bacillati > Actinomycetota > Actinomycetes > Kitasatosporales > Streptomycetaceae > Streptomyces > Streptomyces sp. NPDC059003. The sequence goes on from NZ_JBHYJH010000040.1 coordinate 11,722, forward strand.
CGCCCGCAGCGGAACAGGGCGCCGTACCCGACCTCCAGGTTCGCGCTGGAGATCACGCTCGGCACGAGGAGGAGGGTGAGCAGGAAGACGAAGGCGCTGGGGCGGATGCGCAGCCGGAGGTTGAGCGCGAGCGCCAGCGCGAACGCGGAGACCAGCGCGCCCATGGTGGCCATCTGGATGAGGGAGCGGGGCAGCGGGACGACCGTCTTCGCCCCGGCGGAGCCGAGCGTGTTGAGGGCGAGCAGCGCCCAGACGATCCCGACGGCCTTCGGTGTGGCGGCGGTGCGCGGTGCGTCGCCGGACGGCTCCGGTGCCGTGTCCGGTCCGCCCGGCGGCCCGCCGTGCAGCAGGTGTCCGCTCATCTCAACCACCGGCCTGCGGGTCGAAGGTGCTGCCCTCGTCCTGGCGGTAGGGCGTGGTCTGCCACTGTCCGGCTTCGAGCTTGCGGCCCGGGTCACCCGCGACGAAGCTCCACGGCCCGCGGTAGACGTTGTCGCGCCAGCGGTTGTGCTGCTTGTGGGTGATCGCGTCGGCCACCCGCTTGCCCTTGTACGGCGACCACTTGGGATAGGTGCCGTAGTTGGCGAGGACCGCCATGCGGCCGCACTCCGCCGCGCACTTGACGGCGGACGGGTCGAGGACGAAGCGGTTGCCGTGGATGTCCACGCGCTGGGTCTTCCACCGGCAGTCGCCGTAGAGCGGTGCGGTGGCGATCCCGGGGCGCTTGCAGCGGTCGGTGTCCTTCACAAGGAGCGTGCAGTAGCCGGTCGAGGTGTTGGCCGGGCTGTTGCAGAACCGGTCGGCGTTCTCCCACAGGGTGATCCCGTTCCAGTTGTTCTCGAGGACGTTCCGGTAGATGTCGATCCTGTCCGTGCGGGCCCGGATCCGTGGTTCGCCGCCGGCCTCGGAGATGTAGACGGTGGCGTACGGGAAGTCGTCGCCGCGGTCGGCGTTCCTGCGGCCCTCGACCCAGTTGTTCCGGCGGATCGTGTTGTTGCGGATGACCGCGTTGTAGCTGGTCTCGTACATCAGCGCGGCGCCGTCGTTGGCCTCGATGACGTTGTTCTCGAAGCGGAAGTCGTTGTTGTTGTTGTCCGCCCACAGTCCGACGCCGCGGTTGTCGTGCACCCAGTTGCCGCGGACGTCGGCGCCGTTGACGGCCCAGAACTTGATGCCTCCGGTGCAGCCGCAGCCGGGCTTGCGCCGCTCCCAGTCGTCGGTGTTGTTGCCCACGACCTCGTTGCCCTCGACGAGCAGGCCCTTGATGGAGTCGCCGGTCTTGTACGCGTTCATTCCGTACTGCCCGTTGCCGCGCAGACAGCTGGCGCGGACCCGCTGGCGGGCGCCGGCCATCAGTCCGGCGCCGGAGTTGTACTGGATCTTCGCGTGCTCGATCACCCACCCGTCGGCCATGTCGTGGTTGACCACGCCCTCGTTGTTCGGCGCGACGAAGCGCTGCACGGTCAGGTGGCGGATGGTGACGTCGCGGGCGGTGCCGCCGAACGCGTACTGGTTGGTCTTCCGGCCGTCGAGCACCGCGCCGGGCGCGCCGACGTAACGGTTCCCCTTCTTGGGGACGACCTGGGAGTAGCGGTCGGAATCGAGCCTGTGCCTGCCGGGACGGAGCCAGAACGTAGTGTTCGGGGGGCTGTTCCTGGTCTTCGCGGCCAGGTCGCCGACCACGGCGGGGTCGACCGTCACCGCGCCCGCAGGGGCCGTCGCCGGACCGGCCGCGGGCTTGGCGCACACCCGGGCCACGGGCCGGGCCGCGGACGTGGCGGGCGAGGCGTCCGACTCCGCCGAGGCGCCCGGCGCGCTGTCACAGCCGGTCACCGCGAGCAGGGCGAGCGCCAGCGGTGCCGCCGGTAACGCCCACTTCCGCCACATGATCCCCACTCCCCCCTCTAGCCGCAGAACCTGAGTACGGTGGTGAACTCCCCCGACCGCGCGGCGCCGTCGGCGAAGCCGGTGCCGACCAGCGTGGTCGCGGGCTCCTTGCGCCCGAAACCGGCGGAGTACCAGCCGAGCGGCGGGTCGCTCTCGCCGTGGTGCGCCTGCCAGCTCAGCTGTCCGGGCAGGTCGAGCACCGCGGAGCGGTCCTCGCCGTCCCGGGTCCAGGTGAGCACCGCCCAGTTGCCCACCAGGTCCACCGCGATCGCCGGGCCGAGGTGGAACGCCAGGCGCACGGCGTGCCGCTGACCGTGCCGGCCGCGGACCTCGTCGACGATCCGCAGCTCCTGGCTCGCGGCGGTCAGCTCCACCCGGCGGCGGTGCACGGAGCCCTGGTAGCCGTCGTGCTCGGCCGACCAGCGGGAGGTGCCCTCGCCGGAGGGTTCCGCGACCAGGACGCGGCTGCGGGCGTGCCGGGTCCACAGGAACGGGCCGCCGGACTCGGACTGGTCGGCGCCGTCCAGCTGCAGGGTGTTGTGGCCGAGGGTCGACCGGAAGTACTGCCGCCACTCGGGCTGGCCGTGGTAGCAGAACGTCCCCGGGTCGGCGAGCACGTCGACGCCGTCGTGCCGGACCTCGACGGACAGCGCGTCCGCGTGGGCGTGCGCGGCGATGGACAGGAACCCGTGCGGGCCGCCGTCGCAGCGGCACCAGATCTCTCCAGGGCCGCGCAGGATCGTCAGGCCCGCGTCGGCGAAGTGCGCCGGGCGGCTCGCAGGGCGGGTCACGGTCCGGCTCCGCGAGTACGGCCGGATGAGCGCGGCGAGCAGCGGGGTGCGCACGTCGGTGCCGGTCACCTCGGGCCACCAGTCGAGCCGGCCGAACACGGCGTCCCCGGTGGCGAGGAGCGAGCCCCAGCGGTCGGTGCCCGCACCGTCCACGACCAGGCCGTGCCCGTCGTCCGCGTCCCCCTGGCGCGGCGGGCGCAGCCGGTTGTCCACGACGGCCGCGAGCGCGTCGGTCATCCGCAGCAGCACGAGCCGCAGTGAGGCGGGGACCGGCACGTCGGCGGCGTCCGCCTCGGCCACCGCGGCCAGGGCGAGCTCCAGGACGAGCCCGTGGTACTCGGTGGCCAGCTCGCGGTTGAGTCCTGAGCCGAAGGTGTTGGCGCGCAGCTGTCGCTCCAGGGACCGCAGCGCGTCGTCCCGCCAGCGCGCCGACGTGGGGAACCACGCGAACGCGCAGGCTGCGGCGGACTGCCCGGCGGCCTCGGCGATGACGTGGTTGTTCGCCGAGGAGCCGCGGCTGGGGAAGGCGGCGAGCCAGCGCTGGTGGTGCCAGATCTGGTTCAGCGCCACCGGGTTGTCCTCGAAGAGCCCGGCCGCGCCCGGCCAGCCGTCGAGCAGCCGCCGGATCCACACCCAGGAGAGCAGCCGGATCCCCAGCTCGATGCCGCTGATCCAGTGCACCCCGCGCAGCGGCGGGTTGGCCGTCCACCACGACCGCAGGTGCGCGGCCACGCGCTCGGCGTACCGCTCGTCCTGGGTGAGCGCGTAGGCGGCGGCGAGCACGGTGAGGTACTGGTGCCGGGACGGCTCCCAGATCTGCTTGATGTCCCCGACCGCGTCCTCGTTCCGGTACGGCACGTCGAAGGCGTAGCCCCACGGCGCCCGGCGCCCGGTCTTCGGGTCGGCCCACCAGTCCGGGTCGGCCAGGTCGTCGCGGACCACGCCGAAGAACTCGGCGTGCCCGGCCATCAGGCGGTCCGCCTCGGCGACGAGGCGCTTCGCGGCGTCCGGCGGCACCGCGGCGACCGTCCCTGCGGGCAAGGCCGCGGTGAACCGGGCGCCGGTCACGCTCGGGCACTTGGGCCGTGCCGAGCGCCACCGCCGCCTGCGCACCGCGTCGACCGCCCGGCCGCCGACCTCCCGCGGCCCCATCCGGGAGAGGCGGCGCAGGTACCAGCCCGCGCTCCCCGAGCTCACCGTCATCGCGCCCGCTCCAACGCCACCGGCGCGCCGGTCGCCAGGCCGGTCCGCACGGCGAGGGTGGCCGCCGTGGTGGCGGCCAGGGACTCCAGCGGCACCGGCATCGGCCCGCCGGTCCGCACGGCCTTGACGAACGCGGCCAGTTCGGCGTTCTGGCCCTTGTCCCTGGCCTTGGGAAGGCGCGAGCTGACCCACTTCTTGGGTCCTGCTCCCCCGTCGGTGAACACCGAGGCGCGGACGAAGTCGTCGAGCCGCAGCACCTTGCCGTCGGCGATCAGGTCGAGGGTCTCCTTGGGGAAGGCGGGCGCGCCGGTGGTGACGTAGCTGATCGTGGCGGTGGAGCCGTCCGGGTAGCGGAGGACGACCTGGAGGTCCTCGTTGCCGGGGGTGGCGGTCGCGTACACCGAGACCGGGTCGGCCCCGAGCAGCCAGCTCGCCGTGTCGATGAAGTGCCCGCCCTCACCGGCGAACCGTGAGCCCTCGGTGCCCTGTCGGAGGTACCAGCTGCCGTGGTCGAGGCGGCCCGCGTTGACCAGGTAGCGCAGGCTCGCCGGACCGGTCCGGGCGCCGAACCGCTCCTTGGCCTCCCGCAGCAGCGGCGCGAACCGGCGGTTGAAGCCCACCTGGAGCCGGTCGTTGCCGGACTCCGCCACCGCCGCGAGCACCCCGGCCAGGTCGTCCTCGGTGAGGGCGAGCGGCTTCTCCACGAACACCGCCTTGCCCGCGAGCAGTGCCTTGCGGGTCAGTTCGGCGTGCGAGCTGTGGCGGGTGACCACGAACACCGCGTCGATGGCCTGGTCGCCGAGCACGGCGTCGAGATCGGTGGTCGCCCGGGCGAAGCCGAACTTCCGCTGCGCGTTGGTCGCGGACAGCGCCGTCGTGGTGACGACCGTGGACAGCTCGACGCCGTCGCGCTCCGCCAGGTGCGGAAGGAGCATCGACGTCGCGTAGTTCCCCGCGCCGACGAACGCGAGGCGCACGGGCGTCCTGGCGGCCCGGACCGGACTCCGCTCGGCGCTCTGGGTGGACACCGCCACGGCGGGCACGGCCACCGCCGGCGCCTCCTGCGCCTCGGCCGCGCGCTCCGGATACCGGAACAGCACCGCCACGGCCTTCAAGTCGCCGTCCTTCAGGCGCTGGTACGTCTCCACGGCGTCGTCGAAGTCGGCGACGTGGGAGACCAGGGGCTCCACGTCGACGCGGCCGCGGGCGGCGAGGTCGAGGAAGCACGCCAGGTTGCGGCGCTCGGTCCAGCGCACGTAGCCGATCGGGTAGTCCCGCCCCTCCAGCTCGTACTCCGGGTCGTAGCGCCCGGGGCCGTAACTGCGCGAGAACCGGACGTCGAGCTCCTTCTCGTAGTACGCGTTCCACGGCAGGTCCAGGCGGCACTTGCCGATGTCGACGACCCGGCCGCGGTCCCGGCAGAGCCGGGCGGCCAGCTCGACGGGCTGGTTGCTGCCGCCGCCCGCGGCCAGGTACACCTGGTCCACGCCGTGGCCGTCGGTGAGTTCGGCGACGGCGGCCTCCACGGCCGCGGACCCGGGATCGCCGCAGGCCGCCGCGCCCAGGCGCTCCGCGAGCTCGCAGCGCGCCGGGTCGGGGTCGGCCCCGACGACGCGGACCCCCGAGGCGGCCAGGAGCTGCACCACCAGCTGTCCGATCAGGCCGAGGCCGATGACCAGGGCCACGTCGCCGAGCTGCGGCTCGCCGCGGCGCACGCCCTGCATCGCGATCGACCCGACGGTGCCGAAGGCGGCGTGCCGGGGCGCCAGGGCGTCCGGCACCGGGGCGTAGAGGTTCTTCGGCACCCAGTTGAGCTCGGCGTGCAGCGCGTGCTCGTTGCCGGCGCAGGCCACGAGGTCGCCGACCTTCACGTCGTCGATCCCGGCGCCGACCTGCTCGACCACCCCGCACAGCGAGTAGCCGAGCGGCGTGTACGAGTCCAGCTTGCCCATCACCTTGCGGTAGGTGGCGGGCACCCCGTTGGTGGCCACGCTCTGCATGACCTTGGCCACCTGGTCGGGGCGCGAGCGGGCCTTGCCGAGCATCGACATGCCGGCCTCGGACACCTTCATGAGCTCGGTCCCGGTGGAGATCAGCGAATACGCGCTGCGGACGAGCACTCCGCCCGCCTTGCACCCCGGCACCGGCACGTCGAGCACCGCCAGCTCGCCGCTCTTGTAGTTCTGCACAACCTGCTTCACCCGAACTCCTCTGAATTCCTAAGCCGTTAACCGAGTGCTCTGACCGGACCCAGAGGTCGCGTCGCGATACCAGTACTCAAGGGTCAGTACGTGCCACAGATGCTTGGAGAAGTCCCGCTGCCCCGCGGCGTCCTCGGCGACCATCCGCGCCAGGGCGTCGCGGCGCAGGAACCCGGAGCTGACGAGCACGCCGTCGTTGACCACCTCGCGCACCAGCGGCGCCAGGTCCCGGCTCATCCAGGCCCGCAGCGGGGCGCTGAACAGGCCCTTGGGCCGGTACACGATCTCCTTGGGCAGGATCGAGGTGGCCGCCTCCTTGAGGACGGCCTTGCCCTGCCGTCCGGCGATCTTGCGGTCGCCGGGGAAGGCGAACGCCGCCCGCACCACCTCGACGTCCACGTACGGCACCCGCACCTCGGTCGACGCGGCCATGCTGGAGCGGTCCGTGTACGTGAGGTTCAGGCCCGGCAGGAACATCCGGGCGTCGCCCAGGCACATGCGGTTGACGAAGTCGTCGAGGTCGTTGTCCCGGTAGACGTCCGCGTGCTCGGTCAGGACGTCGTCGACGGTCCCGGCCAGGTCCGGGTCGACGAGGGCGAGCAGCTCCTCCTGGTCGTACATGGTGTAGCTGCGCCGGAACGCGGTCTCCTCCGGCAGCTCGGCGAAGGACAGGAACCGCTTCGCGAACCGCACCGACCGGTAGCCCCGCCGTGCCGTGGCGACCGGAAGGCGGTCCACCGCTCCGTACACCGCGCGCCGCAGGGGCCGCGGGACGCGCTGGTAGCGCAGGGCCAGCACATTGGCCAGGTGCTTGCGGTACCCGGCGAACAGCTCGTCGGCGCCCATCCCCGAGAGCATCACCTTGACCCCGGCCTCCCGGGCGGCCGTACAGATCAGGAACGTGTTGATCGCCGCCGGGTCGCCGATGGGCTCGTCCAGGTGGTACGTCATCCGCGGCAACAGGTCGAGCACGTTCGGGGCGATCTCGATCTCGTGCAGGTCGACGCCGTACCGCCCGGCCACCTGCCGGGCGTAGCGCAGGTCGTCCGGCATCGCCTCGAACTTGGCGTCCTCGGCACGGAATCCGATCGTGTAGGCGGAGATCCCCGGCTGGTGGCGGGCCGCGAGGGCGGTCAGATAGCTGGAGTCGAGGCCGCCGGAGAGGAAGGTCGCCACGGGCACGTCGGAGAGCAGGTGGCGCCGGGTCGACTCCTCGACAATGGCGGCCAGATCGGGCTGTTCGCCGCTGCGGGCGCGCTCCCGGCCCTCGGCCGCGACGTCCTTCAGGTGCCAGTACCGGCCGCGCTCCACCCGGCCGTCGGCCCGGCACCTGAGCCAGCTCCCCGGCGGCAGCTTCTCCGCCTCGCGGAACGCGCAGCGCGAGTCCGGCACCCAGTAGTAGAGGAGCGAGGCCACAAGGGCCGCATGGTCCACCTCAAGCGATCCGCCGGTGGCGGCGGCGAGCGCCTTGAGCTCGGAGGCGAACACCAGGCCCTCGCCGCGCCGGAGCAGGAACAGCGGCTTGATGCCGAGCTGGTCGCGGGCGAGCACCAGGTCGCCGGTGCGCTCGTCGAAGATCCCGAACGCGAACATGCCGCGCAGCCGTGCCAGGCAGTCCGTGCCCCAGCGCCGCCAGGCCTCCAGGACCACCTCGGTGTCGGAGGTGCCGCGGAAGCGCACCCCGGCGGCGGCCAGCTCGGCCCGCAGCTCGGGCGCGTTGTACAGCTCGCCGTTGTACGTCAGGGCGAGGCCGCCCGAGACCATCGGCTGGGCGCCGGTCTCGGACAGGTCGATGATGGCCAACCTGCGGTGCCCCAGGTGCACTTCGCCGTCACCGGCGGGGTGGCTGTACCGGCCCGCCCCGTCCGGGCCGCGGTGGGCGAGGGTCTCGGTGAGCCGGTCGGTCACGACCTTCCCGTCCGGCCATCGGTACGTGCCTGCGATGCCACACATGATCTACCGCGCCTCCTGGTCGCTGTCCGGGACCCGCGCGGCCGGCACCGACGGCCGCTCCATCCGCAGCTGGCCCGTCCCGTTCTGCCGGGCCGACCGCTTAAAAGGGCCGTTGAAAGGGCCGCGCAGCGCGGTGTGCAGGCCGTCCCACAGGGTGCCGTCGGTCCGGTCCCGCGGATCGGGGTCGACAAGGACCACCCCGATCACCGGGATGCCCTGGTCCGCGAGCTGCCGCGCCACGGTGTGCAGCCACGCGGCGCTGCCGTGCCCGGCCCGCACGACGAGCACCGTCTCGCCGCCGAGGTACTGCAGGTCGGTCCACGCGGTGCCGGGCGCGACCGAGCCGACACCGAGCCGGCGCACCTCCTGCGGCAGGGCCGCGGCACGCTCCCCGCTGACCACGTCCGGGTCTCCGGGCTCCGTGCGCCGGTTGGCGAGCTGCGGTCCCGGCAGGCCGTCGACGACGGCCACCGGGCCGTCCGCCGCCAGTGCCCTGGCGACGTCGAGGGCGATCGCGCTCGTGGTGCGCGCACAGCCCAGTTCGAGCAGCGACACCGGTTCCCCGCAGCCGCGCACGGTGCGGGCCAGTGTCGTGGTGAGCCTCGTGCGTGCCGCTCTGGTCCGTCGCAGCTGCCACGGCCTCGGCAGGCGTGGCGCGCGGCGCAGCTCCGCGATGACCGAGGCGCCCAGGTTCGCCGCGATCTCCCGGCGCAGCACGGGGCGGTCCGCCACCACCGCGCCGACCGCGGCCACCGCGAGGCCGACGACGAGCCCGAGGACGGACCCGATCCCGGCGTTGGTGACGGCGGCCTTGGGCAGGGAGTGCCGCACCGCGCGCGGGGCGTCCACGATCTGCGTGCCGGCGACGGCCTTGGGCGTGCCGACGCGTGCCTCCTCGGCGCGCTGGGCGAAGTCGGCGATGCGTGAGGTGAGTTCGGCGCGGCGGGCGAAGAGCGTCTCCGCGCGCGCCGGCGCCTTCGGGTCGCTCTCCGGTGTGCGGTCCCCGATCTCCTTGTTGACCTGGGCGAGTTCCTTCTGCATGCGGTCGCGCTGGTCGAGCAGGGCCTTGGCCTCGGCCTTCGCCGCCTGCCGCAGCCGCCGCACGTGGTCCGCGACGAACGCGTCGGCCACCGCCTTGGCCCGGGTCATCGCCTCCTCGTCGCTGTCGGCCGTGACGTCGATCCGCAGCAGGTTGTTGGTGAGGCCGGTGCCCCGGTAGGTCCCCATGAAGTCCTCCGGGTTCTCGTGGGACTTGAGGGACTTGAGGGCCTCGCTCGCGATCCGTGTGGTCTTCAGGAGCTCGACGTCGGTGCGGATCAGCGTTCCGGTGTCGTTCGGCTGGTCCTCCTGATGCGCGACGAGGACCTTGGTCGCCGCGGTCGGCGGCGGCGGTCGCAGGACCGCGAGCGCCGCGCCGGCGAGCAGTCCGATCAGTGCCATCAGGCTCCAGAGGCGGCGGCGCCTGCGCACCGCCACCACCAGCGCCTGCAGGTCAAGCAGCGGAGTCGCGGCCGACGACTCCGACGTCGTACTCGTCCTCACACAGAACCCCCCGTTCCGTGGCCGCGCGCCGCGAGCGCCAGGTCGGCGCTCTCCGGAGTGCGGCCGGCAGAGCGCGTCGTACGGGCCCGGACCGTGCCCGCGACGACGATGCCGACGACCTCGTGCCTGCCGTCCGCGCACGCCTCGGCGATGCCGCCGAGCTCCCCCGCGGTCCAGCTGCCCGCGCTGAGCACGACCAGGACACCGGACTCGGTGTCGCGGTCCGGCACCAGCGGCTGGGCCACCGAGACCTCCACCACCCGCAGCGCGGGGTATCCCCTGCCCGACGGGCTCGGGGACGGATCGCCCGTGGCCTCGGCGACGAGCTGCCCGGCGGCCCGGCGGGCGATCTCGTCGCCCTCCGGCACGACGACGAGGAGCCGTCGGGGCGCCGGCAGCTTCTCCTTCAGGCGGGCGCACACCCGCCGGTAGCGGATCCGTCTGCTCTCCTCGTCGCCGGACCTGCGCGGGGCCGGTGTGTCCCACCGGGTTTCGACGCCGAGGAACCAGCGGATCCAGGCCTTCGGGCCGCTGCCCCGGGGCCGGTGCGCGGACCGTTCACCGGGCACGTCGACGGCGCCGATGAGCGTCGAGCCGAGCGCCGCGGCGATCTCCGGTTCGGTGCGCAGGCGGCGGTTCATCCGCGCGGCGGTGAGATGGCCGATGACCCCGGCCACGAAGAACAGCAGCGCGCCCGCGCCGATGAGCTGCATCCTGGTCGGCGGCGCCTCGCTGGTCGGCCGGGCGGCGGGGCCCATGACGACCATGCCGGCCTTGTTGGTCGCCGGGTCGGCCTCGTCGAGCTTCTTCATGGCCTCCTGCAGCGAGGTGCGCAGCTTCTCGAGCTCGGTGCGGGCCTGCACGCTCTCCACGGTCTGCCCCGGGTCGGCCGCGTTGGCCAGCTCGGTGATGCGGCGGTTGGTCTCCGCCACCTTCTTCCGCAGTACTTCGGGCTCGGTGGCCGCTCCGGAGTCGGTGCTGTCGCCCGCGAGCCGCGCGGCGAAGGTGACGAACTGCTGCGCCACCCGGTCGGAGAGCTGCTGCGCGCGCTCCGGGGTTTCGGCCGTGCCCGAGATCTTGAGGATGTTCCCGTCGGCGGCCTTGGCGCTCACCCGGTCCCGCAGCTCGCCGCCGCTGACGCCCTTCCAGCCCAGCGTGGCGGCCGCCCGGTCGACCACCGACGAACTGGTCGCGATCTCCGCCTGGGTCAGCAGCTCGCGCTCCTCCCACTGCCCCGGGAGCAGTACCGACACCGAGGCCGTGTAGCGCGGCGGGAACAGCAGCGAGGCGCCGTAGCCGACGAGCGCGCCGAGCACGGCGACGACGGCGAGGAGCCGCCAGCGCCGACGGAAGATCCGCCCGATCGTGACCAGGCGTATTGCTTCATCACTCAACTGCGCTGCCTCTTCCCTGTGCGGACCGGGGCGGCCGCCGACGCCGGAGTGCGGTCGCGGCAGGCGGCGGCGTAGGCGGCGAGCAGCTGTGCCTGCGAGTTCCGCCAGGACAGCTCGCCGCCGATCCGCTCCTGGCCGACCTTGCCCATCCGGGCCCGCCGGTCCGGGTCGTCGAGGAGCAGCGCGACGAGCCGGGCGAACTCGGACTCGTCGTTGGCGGGCGCGTAGACGGCGGCGTCACCGGCGGAGACGCGCGCCTCCTTCAGGTCGAACGAGACGATCGGCCGGCCCATCGCCATGTACTCGAGGACCTTGTTCATGGTCGACACGTCGTTGAGCGGATTGCGCGGGTCGGGAGACAGGCACACGTCCGCGCTGGACAGGTAGCGCACCAGGTCGGCGTCCGGGATGCGCCCGGTGAACTGCACCTGCTCCGAGAGCCCGAGCCGCCGGGAGAGGTCCACCATCGCGTCGAAGGCGTCGCCGGAGCCGACGAACACCGCGTGCCAGTCGGTCCGCCCGAGCTCGTCGCGCAGCTTCGCGAGGGCCCGTAGGGCGTAGTCGACGCCGTCCTGCGGCCCCATGACGCCGAGGTAGCACAGCAGATGGGGCTTGCCGCGCTTCAACTCCGGCTCGGGCGGCACCGGTTGGAACCGGTCGACCTGGGGCGCGCTGCGCACCACGAAGACGTCCTCCGGTCTCTTGCCGCCGCGGCGCACCGCGACGTCCCGGTAGCTCTCGTTCGTGGCGATCACGATGTCCGCGGCCCGGTAGGTCAGCCGTTCCAGGGCGCACACGGCGCGGTGGAGCAGGTCCTCGCCGCGGCCGAACCGGGACAGGTACAGCTCGGGCACCAGGTCGTGCTGGTCGAAGACGAACCGCGCGCCGCGTCGCGTCAGCCACCGCGCCGGCAGGAACAGCAGGTCGGGCGGGTTGCAGGCGTGGACCACGTGGACCGGGCCGACCGTGCGGGCGAGCCGGTACGTGTGCCACAGGGCCGTGCCGTACTCCCGCAGGTACCCGGCGGGACCGCCGGTGGCCGCGCGCAGCGGGTAGCGGTGGATCCGCACCCCGTCGATCACCGCCTCCGGCTCCCTGTCGCGCTTCTCGCCGCGGGGGCAGATGACGTGCACCTCCCAGCCCGCGTCGCGCAGCGTCGTGCACTCCTGCCACACCCGCCGGTCGAACGGCACCGACAGGTTCTCGACCAGGATCAGCGCGCGCCGGCCCGGCCGCGCGCCGTCTTTCGCGTTACCAAGCAAGGCCCACGTACCCCGGTTCGGCCCGGCGCGCCTCGGCGTCGGGGAGGCGGATGAGGTCGACGATCACCGGTCTCCCGCCGTGGGGCAGCGCCGCGACGACGGCCGGGTCCCTGGTCCCGACCAGGCACACCTCGGCGTGGTCGAGCACCTCGTCGACGGAGTCCGCGAGCAGCTGCGCGAGGTGCGGGAGGCGGGTCTCGATGTACTCGCGGTTCGCGCCCATCAGCCGGGAGAGGCTCACGTTGGCGTCGTGGATCTTCAGGTCGTACCCCTTGCCGAAGAGCCGCTCCGCCAGCTCGACGAGCGGGCTTTCGCGGAGGTCGTCGGTGCCGGGCTTGAAGGAGAGCCCGAACAGGCCGACGCGGCGCTTTCCGGTGCGCTCGACCAGGTCCACCGCGCGCTGCAGGTGGTCGGAGTTGGAGGGCAGCACGTGGGCGAGGATGGGCACCGAGACGTCGGCCCGCTGCGCCGCGTAGACGAGGCTGCGCAGGTCCTTGGGCAGGCAGGAGCCGCCGAAGGCGAAGCCGGGCCGCAGGTAGGCGGGGCTGATGTTCAGCTTGCGGTCGGCCAGGAACACGTCGATCACCTGGTGGGAGTCGACGCCGAGCGCCTGGCAGACCGCGCCCAGCTCGTTCGCGAAGCCGATCTTGAGGCCGTGGAACGCGTTGTCCGCGTACTTGATCGCCTCGGCCGCCGGGACGGGCACCCGGAACACCTCGCCGGGCAGGCCGTCGTACAGCGCCGCCACCACGTCGCCGCTCGCCGGGTCGAGCTCGCCGATGACGGTCTTGGGCGGGTCGAAGAAGTCCCGCACGCTGGTGCCCTCGCGCAGGAACTCCGGGTTGACCGCGACCCCGAAGTCCGCCCCGGCCGTGCCGCCGACGTACTTCTCCAGGATCGGCACGAGCAGGTTCAGGCAGGTGCCGGGGAGCATGGTGCTGCGGAACACGACGGTGTGCCGACCGCCCTTGTCTGCGAGCGCGGCGCCGATCTGTTCGGTGACCCGCTCCAAGTACGTGGTGCACAGGCTGCCGTTGGGCTCCGACGGCGTGCCCACGCAGACGAGCGACACGTCGCTGCCCATGACCGCCTCGCGGACGTCACGGGTGGCGCGCAGCGCTCCGGTGCGCACGACCTCGGCGGTGAGCTCGCCGATCCGCTCCTCGACCACCGGCGCCTTGCCGCTGTTGACCAGGTCGACCTTCGCCTGGTTCACGTCCACGCCGATGACCTCGTGGCCCTGGCTCGCCAGGCACGCGGCCGACACACAGCCCACGTAGCCGAGCCCTAAGACGCTGACTCTCACGATCCGTTCCTCCCCCCGGGCAGGCCCTTGTGGCCTGCCGTCCGCGCGCCGGCCGGGCGGCGCCCCCCGCACATCAGTAGGCCCCCTGGCCGTAGAGCACCGCACGCAGCGTCTTCCACAAGATCACTGTGTCCAGGGCGAGCGACCAGTCCTCCACGTACCGCAGGTCGAGGCGGACCGCCTCCTCCCACGGCAGGTCACTGCGCCCGCTGATCTGCCACAGGCCGGTGAGCCCGGGCTTGACGAGCAGCCGCCGCCGGATGTCCGGGCCGTACGCGGCGGACTCCTCCGGCAGCGGGGGCCGCGGACCGACGAGCGACATCGATCCGGTGAGTACGTTGAAAAGCTGCGGCAGTTCGTCGATCGAGTACCGGCGAAGGACCGCTCCCACCCGGGTCACCCGCGGGTCCCTGCGGAGCTTGAAGAGCAGCCCCGCGCCCTCGTTGCGGTGGGCCAGCTGGGCCCGTGCCCCGTCGGCACCGGCGACCATGGTGCGGAACTTGAAGATGGTGAACTCGCGGCCGTCCTTGCCGACCCTGCGCTGACGGTAGACCACCCCGCCCCGGCTGTCCGCGAGCACGAGCAGCCCGACGGCCACCATCAGCGGCGCGAACAGGAGCAGCAGGATCGCCGCGCCGAGGCGGTCGACGACCTCTTTGACCACCCGGCGGCCCCCGGTGAAGGTCGGCATGCTGACCCGCAGGAGCGGGATCCCGAGCACCGCGTCGACGTGCAGCCGCGGTCCCGCCACCTCCATCAGGACGGGGGCCACGACCATCTCGGCGTCGCTGCCTTCGAGGTTCCAGGCGAGGCGCTGCAGCCGGTCCGGTGACCAGTGCGGGTCCGGCGTGACCGCGACGACGCGGTAGCCGTCGCGGCGGACGTGGTGGGCGACGTCCGCGAGGCGGCCGACGACCGGCACGCCGTCCAGCTGGTCACCGTCGAGGCGGTCGCCGTCGAGCCCGATGCCGTCCGTCGTGCACACCGCGTCCACGCGCCAGCCGAGGTGCGGGAACTTGCGGGCCCGGGTGATCAGGTCGCGCAGGGTGGCGGGGCTCCCGGCGGCGAGCACGGGTCTCAGGCAGTGCCCTTCCTTCCGCTGTCTGTGCAGCCGCAGGCGCAGCAGATAGCGGGCGGTCATCGTGACGAGCCCGATCGCGGGGATCGCGACGAAGATCCAGAGCTTGATGTTGCGCGAGGTCAGGGCGATCCCGCCGAGGGCGAGGACGACCGCCGACATGAACAGTGAGCGTCCGAGCCGGCGGAACTCCTCCGCGCCCTGACCGAGCACGGCCGGAGCCCACGACCGGCTCACGCCGAGCGCCCCGAGCACCAGGAGTTCGGTGCCGAAGGCGAGAAAGGCCCAGTTCTCGTGCCAGTTGGCGGCGTCCCTGACTCCGAAGAAGCCGCCGATCGCCGCCACCACGAACGCGGTGGCGAGGGTATCGCTGGTGATCACGGTACGGCGGTACCGCTGTTCCCAGTCGTTCGCGGGCCGGCTGATCGTCCCGTTCGTCGGACGCCCGCGCGTCGACGGAAACGGGCTGGCTAATTCCCCCTGCTGCACGGGACCCCCCAGATCTCCAGTGGTGCGGCGTGTTCGCCGGACCCTGTTTCTCCCTCGGGAGGCACCCCCGCCCCCCGCGCCGCGCTGTTCCTCCCCTCGGGAGGTCCCCGCCTCCCGCACACGCACATCCCGGCTGTTGCAGCGCTCCTTGAACACCCCGCTCCGGCGGCGGACCGCAGGTCCTGCCGGCCTCACGAGGTACGCGGGAACCCGTCGAAACCCCCGGGTGCTCCCCGCACCCAAGGCCCCCCTCTCGGGTTCCAAGAATCGATCACCCCGACGCCTGGCGCCGGGGACGCAGCTGCTGGCTTTCCGTAGCGCCAGACCTGATAGATCGTCATTGATCGGCTTGTGACCGACCGCTGACGGACGGTCAATCTAGACCATCGACGGCGGGATGTAGAGGGGATGTGTGTAACTTGCGCTGAACCTTTGAGTCCGGGGCCACCGGCCGGTAACCGCTTGCGGGGGCGCCGACGGCGGAGGCATGCCAGGTGACCTGCGACAACGGGAATTCGAACGGCTCCTCGGGCGGTCTTGAGAATCCTCCGCTTACCGAAATGTGAAGACACACGGGAAGATCACATTCCGGTCCGGCTCCGGCATCGCGTCGGCGCTCGCCCCGGCCTCGGGCAGAAATCCGGCCACTCGCGCGAGGACGATGACCGTAAACAAGACGTACGGATGAGAGTCAAGTGACCGCCCCCGGAAAGGACTTACGGGCCTCAACAATCGACTCAGGAGCCCCACATGACACACAGCACCGCCCGGCGCCGACGCACCGCGACGCTCCTCGCCGCGGCCGCCTCCCTGGCCGTCGGCCTGGCCGCGTCGCCCGCGAACGCCGCGGCGACCTGGGAGTCGCTGACGGTTCCCGAAAACATCGTGGACATGACGCTGCTGCCCTTCGACAGCCAGAACGCCTACGCCAGGACGCAGCTCCAGTGCATGAACCTGTGCCGCGCCGTCCCGCCGAAGCTGTGGCAGAAGTCCGGCAGCACCTGGAAGCAGCTGAAGCCGCCGACCGAGGTCGCCTTCGACACGCTGGCCGGAACCGGACCCAACGACCTCTGGGCGATAGGCCGCAAGGACATCGGCAACAGAGTCTGGCACGTACACCACTACGACGGCACCAAGTGGTCCGCCGACCTCTCCCCCGACACCACGAAGGTGGAGATCCTCGACGCCGAGGCCGTGAGCAAGAACAGCCTGTGGGGCGTGGGCAACACCCGCAACGCCGACTTCAACCCGATGATCACCCACTGGGACGGCGCCAAGTGGGACACCAAGACGTTCACCGACATCAAGGGCAGCTTCGAGTCCGTCGACGTACGGTCCGAGAACGACATCTGGGCCGTCGGCTACGGCTCCGTGAGCGAGCAGGCGGCCGACTACCAGCCGCTGGCCATGCACTACGACGGCACCAAGTGGAGCAAGGTGCCGCTTCCCGCGACGCCGGGTGATGGGAACAGCGTCCTGCGTGAGGTGTTCAGCAACGGCCCGAACGACGTGTGGGCCTCCTCCTGGGTAGACGTGTGGCACTGGAACGGCACCACCTGGACGCGCCAGGACCTCCCCACCCCCGGCTGGGCCATGTCGTTCGCCGGCCACGGCGGCCAGGTCTACGCCGGCGTGCAGCCCCAGGGGTCATCCGGCGCGAAGCTGGTGCGCTGGAACGGCACTTCATGGGAGGCCGCCGACAGCGCGCTGACCAACGTCCGCACGGTCAACCAGTTGGCCAACACCCCGGACGGCGCGATGTACGCCCTGTACCAGAACTACTCGTACGAGAACTTCCTCTCCCGCCTCGCCCCGCCGACCGCGCGCTGACCCGGAAGGCCGCGCACGGGACGAACCTGCCATGAGCGATCTCCAACAGCCTTGCTCTGTTGGAGACTTCGCCGCTTCCGGACAAGGAACGCGAGGAATCCAGCCACCCGCGAGAGCGGATGGCCGTAAACAGAAGAGTCAAATGACCACCCCTGGGGAGGATTTACCAGCCTTAACAATGGACACAGGAGTCACACATGACACACAGCACCTCCCGGCGCCGACGCACCGCAACGCTCCTCACCGCCGCCGCCTCCCTCGCCATCGGCCTGGCCGCGTCGCCCGCGAACGCCGCGACGAGCTGGGAATCCATACCGGTGCCCGAAAACGGCGCGAGCATGACGCTGTTGCCGTTCGACAGCCAGAACGCCTACGCCAGAACGCAGCGCGACTGTTGGGACATGTGTGACGATCCGAAGCTGTGGCAGAAGTCCGGCAGCACCTGGAAGCAGCTGAAACCGCCGACCGACGTCGCCTTCGACACGCTGGCCGGAACCGGACCCAACGACCTGTGGGCGATAGGCCGCAAGGACATGGCCGGCGGAGTCTGGCACGTGCACCGCTACGACGGCACCAAGTGGTCGTCCGACCTCGCGCCCGACACCAAGAAGGTCGAGATCCTCGACGCCGAGGCCGTCAACAAGACCAGCCTGTGGGGCGCGGGCAACACCCGCAACGCCGACTTCAACCCCATGATCACCCACTGGGACGGCACCAAGTGGACCACCAAGACGTTCACCGATATAGACGGCAGCTTCAAGTCCATAGACGTACGGTCCGAGAACGACATCTGGGCCGTCGGATACGGCTCCGTGAGCAATGACGTGGCCAACTACCAACCGCTGGCCATGCACTACGACGGCACCAAGTGGAGCAAGGTGCCGCTTCCCACGACCCCGGGTGATCGGAACACCCTGCGTCAGGTCTTCAGCAACGGTCCGAACGACGTGTGGGTCGCGTCCGAGGACCACGTGTGGCACTGGAACGGCACCACCTGGACGCGCAGGGACCTCACCATCGGCTCGATCACGTCGTTCGCCAACTACGGCGGTCAGGTCTACGCCGGCATGGCTCCCAAGGAGTGGGGCGGTGCGAAGCTGGCGCGCTGGAACGGCACTTCATGGGTGGCCGACACCTCGCTCACGAGCGGCAACAGCGTTTCGCAGCTGGCCAACACTCCGGACGGCGCGCTGTACGCCCTGTCCCGGGTGAGCATGTCCACGAACTTCATCTCCCGCCTCGCCCCGCCGACGACGCGCTGACCCGAAAGACCGCGCACGGAACGAACCAGCCATGAGCGACCTCCAACGGCCGTGCGCCGTTGGAGGATTCGCCGCCCCGGCAGGAAGAGCAGAAATCCAGCCACCACGAGACGAGTTGGCCGTAAATAGAGCGTCAAGTGACCACTCCTGGGGAGGCTTTACCAGCCTTAACAATGAACACAGGAGTCACACATGACACACAGCACCTCCCGACGTCGACGCACCGCGACGCTCCTCGCCGCGGCCGCCTCCCTCGCCGTCGGCCTGGCCGCCTCGCCCGCGAACGCCGCGGCGACCTGGGAACCACAGCCGGTTCCCGACACGTACGTGAACATGACGCTGCTGCCCTTCGACACCCAGAACGCCTATGCCAGAACGCAGCCCTTCTGCTGGGACCAGTGCGAAGCGCCGAAGCTGTGGCAGAAGTCCGGCAGCACCTGGAAGGAGCTGAAACCGCCCGCCGACGTCGCCTTCGACACGCTGGCCGGAACCGGACCCAACGACCTGTGGGCGATAGGCGCGAAGGAGGTGGGGGACAGCCTGTGGCACGTGCACCGCTACGACGGCACCAAGTGGTCCGCCGACCTCGCCCCCGACACCAAGAAGCTGAGCATTACCGACGCCGAGGCAGTCACCAAGACCAGCCTGTGGGGCGCGGGCTTCACCCGGGACAACACCGACTACTACCCGACCGTCACCCACTACGACGGCACTAAGTGGAACACCAAGACGTTCACCGACATAGACGGCAGCTTCGATTCCATAGACGTACGGTCCGAGAACGACATCTGGGCCGTCGGCTCTCGCACCGTGGGCCTGGACAACTACCAGCCGCTGGCCATGCACTACGACGGCACCAAGTGGAGCGAGGTGCCCCTGCCCACGACCCCGGGCAGGCGGAACATGCTGGTTGAGGTGTTCAGCAACGGCCCGACCGACGTGTGGGTCGCGTCCGAGAAGTACGTGTGGCACGGGGACGGCACCACCTGGACGCGCCAGGACGCCCCCGCCTCCGGCCGGGTCACGTCGTTCGCCAACTACGGCGGTCAGGTCTACGCCGGCATCGCGCCCGGGGATGTCCGCAACCCGAAGCTGGTGCGCTGGAACGGCACTTCATGGGTGACCGACACCTCGCTGACCAACGCCAGCAGCGTCCACCAGCTGGCCACGACCCCGGACGGCTCGCTGTACGCCTCGTACTTCAAGATCTCGTCCGGCAACAACAACTTCATCTCCCGCCTCGCCCCTCCGGCCGCGCGCTGACCCGCGGGGCCGCACTCGTCTCGCCTGCGGCCTCGCCTCACCACCCCTGAGCGACCTCCAACGGCCACGCGCCGTTGGAGGCTTCGCCACCCCCGGGCAGGAAGAGCGGAAATCCAGCCACCCGCGCGAGGACGATGGCCGTAAACAAGACGTAAGAAGGAGAGTCAAGCAACCGCCCCTGGGGAGGATTTACAGGCCTCAACAATTGACCCAGGAGCCCCACATGACACAGAGCACCACCCGGCGCCGACGCACCGCGACACTCCTCACCGCGGCCGCCTCCCTGGCCGTCGGCCTGGCCGCGTCGCCCGCCAACGCGGCGGCGAGCTGGGAATCACTGCCGGTTCCCCATAACTACGCGGACCTGACGCTGCTGCCCTTCGACAGCCAGAACGCCTACGCCAGAACGAAGCCCTTCTGCTGGGACTTCTGCGAAGCGCCGAAGCTGTGGCAGAAGTCCGGCAGCACCTGGAAGGAAATGACGCCGCCCGCCGAGGTCGCCTTCGACACGCTGGCCGGAACCGGACCCAACGACCTGTGGGCCATAGGCCGCAAGAACATGGGCGACAGAGTCTGGCACGTCCACCGCTACGACGGCACCAAATGGTCCTCCGACCTCGCACCCGACACCAAAAAGGTCGAGATCCTCGACGCCGAGGCCGTCAACAAGACCAGCCTCTGGGGCGCCGGCAACACCCGCAACGCCGACTTCAACCCCATGATCACCCACTACGACGGCACCAAGTGGAACACCAAGACGTACACCGACATCAAGGGCAGCTTCGAGTCCATAGACGTACGGTCCGAGAACGACATCTGGGCCGTCGGCTACCGCTCCGTGAGCGACGAAGTGGCCGACTACCAGCCGCTCGCCATGCACTACGACGGCACCAAATGGAGCGAGGTGCCCCTGCCCACGACCCCGGGCAAGCTGAACATCCTGCGCACCGTGTTCAGCAACGGCGCGAAGGACGTGTGGGTCGCGTCCGACGACCACGTGTGGCAGTGGGACGGCACGACCTGGAAGAACAGGGACATCCCCACCGCCCGCTTCGCCACGTCGTTCGCCAACTACGGCGGTCAGGTCTACGCCGGCGTACAGATCGCCAACATCGGCGACCCGATACTGCTGCGCTGGAACGGCACTTCGTGGGTGGGCGACGCCACGCTCAACAAGGGCGTCAGGCTCACGGAGCTGACCACGACCCCGGACGGCGCGATGTACGCCGTCTCCAAGGGCAACGGGTCCGAGGCCTATCTCTCCCGCCTCGCCCCGCCGGCCGCGCGCTGACCAGCCTTGCACGACCCATCATGGGCGACCTCCAACGGCCGTACGCCGTTGGCGGCTTCGCCGCTTATCAATGGACTCAGGAGCATCACATGACACAGAGCACCTCCCGGCGCCGACGCACCGCGACCTTCCTCGCCGCGGCCGCCTCCCTCGCCGTCGGCCTGGCCGCGTCACCCGCGAACGCCGCGGCGAGCTGGGAATCGCTGCCGGCGCCCGAGAACTACGTGACCATGTCGCTGCTGCCCTTCGACAGCCAGAACGCCTACGCCAGGACGATGAGCCAGTGCATCGAGCTGTGTGGGCCCGTCGCGCCGAAGCTGTGGCAGAAGTCCGGCAGCACCTGGAAGCAGCTGAAGCCGCCGACCGAGGTCGCCTTCGACACGCTGGCCGGAACCGGACCCAACGACCTGTGGGCGATAGGCCGCAAGGACATGGGCGACAGAGTCTGGCACGTGCACCGTTACGACGGCACCAAGTGGTCTTCCGACCTTGCGCCCGACACCAAGAAGGTGGAGATCCTCGACGCCGAAGCGGTCAGCAAGAACAGCCTGTGGGGCGTGGGCAACACCCGCAACGCCGACTTCAACCCCATGATCACCCACTGGGACGGCACCAAGTGGAACACCAAGACGTACACGGACATAGACGGAAGCCTTGAGTCCGTGGACGTACGGTCCGAGAACGACATCTGGGCCGTCGGCTTCCGCGACGTGAGCAACGAGCCGGGTGGCTTCCAGCCGCTGGCCCTGCACTACGACGGCACCAAGTGGAGCGAGGTCCCCCTTCCCGCGATACCGGACGATCAGATCCTGCGTGAGGTGTACAGCAACGGTCCGAACGACGTGTGGGTCTCCACCTACGAGCACGTGTTGCACTGGAACGGCACGGCCTGGACACGCCGGGACCTCCCCACCCCCGGCTGGGCCATGTCCTTCTCCAGCCACGGCGGCCAGGTCTACGCCGGCGTGCAGCCCGAGATCGGGCAGCGCGGCGCGAAGCTGGTGCGTTGGACCGGCACCGCATGGGAGGCCGCCGACAGCGCGCTGACCAACGCCATGCGGGTCAACCAGCTGGCCACGACCCCGGACGGCGCGATGTACGCCCTGTACCAGAACTACTCGTCCGAGAACTTCGTCTCCCGCCTCGCCCCGCCCACCGCACGCTGACCCGAAGAGCCGTACCCGACTCGCGTACGGCCCTGCACGACCAGCCATGAGCGACCTCCAACGGCCGGGCGCCGTTGGAGGCTTCGCCTGCCGCCGGCCACCGACCCGGCCCCGCCCGACCGCACCCCGGCCGCGTTCCCGTTCGCACCCACGCTCGCCAGGACCATCTACGGCATGAACGCGGGGCGCGACCGGTCACCCGTGACGGGGACATCGCGCCGGGGCACGGGTGCAACTGGGGGATCATGGCCGGATGTTGGGCAATCCGCCGGAAGAGCGAGACAGTTTCATCGGGCGTCGGGCCGAGCGGGCCAGGCTTGCGGGGACTCTCGGGCCGCGCACCCTGACGACGCTGACCGGGGCCGGCGGCGTGGGCAAGAGCAGGCTCGCCGCGCACACCCTGCGGCGGCTGCCCGCCGAGCGGCGGGCGGCCCTCGGCGAGGTCCGCTGGGCGGACCTGAGCGCGCTGCCGGACGAGGGGCTGCTGATCACGGCCGTGGCCGACGCCGTGGGCCTGGCCGACCACACGCCGCGCCTTCCGCTCGAAGCGCTCCGCACCTGGCTCGCGCCGCGCCGCGTCCTGCTCGTGCTCGACTCCTGCGAGCACCTGGTGGCCGCCTGCCGCGACCTGGTCGGCGAACTCCTCGCGGGCTGTCCCGGGCTCACCGTCCTCACCACCAGCCGACAGCCCCTCGGCCTGTGGGGCGAGGCCCGCATCGAGGTGCGGCCGCTGGCCCCGGACGGCGACGCGCTCACGCTGTTCACCGAACGGGCCGAGGCCGTCGCGCCCGGCACGCTCCCCGACGAACCGCACCGCGGAGCCGCGGCCACCGAGATCTGCGAGCGCCTCGACGGCATCCCGCTCGCCCTGGAACTGGCCGCCGCCCAGCTGCGGCACACCCCGCTCGACGAGCTCGCCGACCGCCTCCGCGCCCACCACGA
Source organism: Streptomyces sp. NPDC059003 (assembly GCF_042740445.1). NCBI lineage: Bacteria > Bacillati > Actinomycetota > Actinomycetes > Kitasatosporales > Streptomycetaceae > Streptomyces > Streptomyces sp. NPDC059003. The sequence goes on from NZ_JBHYJH010000040.1 coordinate 34,582, forward strand.
GGGCCTGGTCGCCGCCGCCCCGCTGCGGCCCGCCCGGCACCGGACGCTGCGCACGACGATCGGCTGGAGCCACGAGCTGTGCGAACCTTTGGAGCGGCTGCTCTGGGCCCGGCTCTCGATCCTGCGCGGGCCCTTCGACGAGGACACCGCCCGGGGCGTGTGCGGCGGCGGGCCGCTCAGCGGCGACGCCGTCACCACGGCCCTGTTCTCGCTGGTGGCCAAGTCCGTCGTGAGCCTGGACGGGCAGGGCCGCTACCGGCTTCCGAACACCGTGCGCGAGTACGGCCTGCTGTGGCTCGGGGAGCTCGACGAGCACGAGGCCGCCGCCGACCGGCACGCCGCCTACTTCCTCGGTCTCGCCCGCGCCGCCGAGGCCGCCTGGCTCGGCCCGGAGCAGGTCGCCTGGTACGGGCGCGTGGCCGCCGCGCACACCGATCTGTGCGCCGCCCTCGACCACCTCGCCCTCACCGACACCGAGCGCGCCCTCGAACTGGTCGGCCTCGTCGCCTTCTTCTGGAGCTGCTGCGGCCATCTGCACGAGGCCCGCGCCTACCTGGAGCAGCTCCTCGTCCTGCGCGAGGAGCCCTGCCCCGCCCGCGACCGGGCACTGTGGGCCCTCGGCGTCGTCGCCCTCCTCCAGGGCGAGCACGACCGGGCGGAGCAGCTGGGCCTGCGCTGCGCGCGGGAGGCCGCCCGCAGCGGCGACGCCGAGCAACAGCTTGCCGTCGCCTATCTGTTGGGGATCACGCATCTGCTGACCGGCCGGGCGGCTCAGGCCCTCGACACGGCCGACCGCACCCTGGCCCGGGTCCCGGGCCCGCCCTTCCGCTCGCCCTCGCGGCTGCGCTGCCACCTGGTGAAGGTGTTCGCGCTGACCTCCCTCGGCCGGCTCGACGAGGCGCGGCGCCGGGCGACCGCGCTGCGGGAGGGCTGCATCGCCCACGGCGAGTGCTGGACGCGGGCGTACTGCGACTACCTCCTCTCCCTGATCGCCCTCGGCCAACAGCGTCCGGCGCGCGCCGCCGAGCACGCCCGCGCGATGCTCGCGGGCAAGAGGCTCATCGGCGACAGCTTCGGCATCGCCCTGGGCATGGACCTGCTCGCCGCCGCCGCGGCGGCCGAGGGGCGGGCCGAGGTCGCCGCGGTGGTGTGCGGGACCAGCGAGACGCTGTGGCAGTCGGTCGGCCACACCCAGCGCGGCATGCCCGAGCTGCGGGAGGTCCGTGAGCAGTGCCGGCGCCTCGCGCTCACGGCCGTCGGCCGCGAGGCGTTCGAGCGCGCCTTCCAGCGGGGCGCGGGCGCGGAGCCGGGCACCGTCCTGACACTGGCCCTCGAGGGACGCCTGTCCGAAGAGGTCTGATCCGCCCGGAACAGGTCTGCTCTGCCCCAAGGATGTCTGATCCGCCCGCAGCGTGGAAGACAGCGGGAAGGCAGTGGGAAGACAGCGGAGGGCGGGCGCTGTAGAACGTACTCGGAAGTGCACGGGGGTACGCGACAGCACGCGCAACGCGACGGACCGGACGAGGAGTTGGCACGATGGCAGGACAGGACCTGGACACGAAGGCGAACGTCTCCCCGACCACGGAGAAGGCCACCGGCGCGGCGCAGCGGGCGCCCGGCGCCACCACGCTCAGCGGCCGCACGGGTGCCGGCGAGCCCCCGGCGACGCGCGGCAGGACGTCCATCGCGGACGTCGTCGTCGTGAAGATCGCGGGCATGGCCGCGCGGGAGATCCCGGGCGTGTACGACATGGGCGGCGGCCTGTCCCGCGCGCTCGGCGCCGTGCGCGACCGCGTGCCCGGCGGCCGCTCGAACGTGGGCCGGGGCGTGAAGGTGGAGGTCGGCGAGCGGCAGACCGCCATCGACCTGGACATCGTCGTCGAGTACGGCGTGCCCATCACGGACGTCGCCCACGACGTCCGCGAGAACGTGATCGCCGCCGTCGAGCGCATCACGGGCCTGGAGGTCGTCGAGGTCAACGTGGCCGTGAACGACGTCCGGCTGCCCGACGACGACACCGCGGACTCCGGCGAGTCGCGGGTGGAGTGAGGCGCGCGGCACGTGGTGCCGCGCGGGAACGCGCGGGAGTCGAGCGGCCGCGACCGGGGAAAACGCCGCGGCCGCTCGACCGTTCACCGGCTCAGCGCCCAGACGCGCGGAGCTCAGAGGAACCGGGCTTCTTCCCGTTCCTGCAGTTCGAGGATGCCGACCATGCACTCACCTCCCGGAGTTCCGTCCGCAACTGCCGTACCGGCCGCCGGACGGATGCGGAGCGGTGGTGCGCCCACCGCGGCGGACACGCGTACGTCATGCCCCAGGCGGTCACTCCCGGGCCTTCGGCTGGGCCGTCGGCGACGTACATGAATTCCCCCGGCTTCACCCGTGTCCGCGCTCCCCGAACCCGCCCGGCGTTCGCCCGGCATCGGCTGATCTCACGATGACGAATGCGCGCGGGCCCGCGCCATTCGTGTTCCGCTCACCGGAACACGGCCGCGGACCTCGCACGCATGGACGAGAGTTCAGTGGAGAAGCTCAGTAGAGAAGCACGGACGATGACGAGCCGTGTTCCTGGGGCGGGACGCGCAGGAGCCGGGACTCGATGGCCGCCGCGGCCGCGGCCGTCGCGGCGGACACCGCCGTGAGCCGCTGCTCCACGGGCACCACCGCGGCGAGCGAGGCGACGGTACGCCCGTCCGGCGCCCGCACCGGCATCGCGACGCAGGACACGCCCTCCTGCACCTGCTCGCGCTCGGACACCGGACCGCGGGGTCTGCCGGTGAGGATCCGTCCGGCGGCGGTGTCGAGGGGGAAGCTCATGCCGTTGCGCACCGGCGCGAGCGCCTCGATCCGGCCGGGCACCGACGCCACGGTCAGGGCGAGTTCGTCGCGCAGCACCGTGAGGACGACGCTCGCGCCCGTCGAGGCCCGCAGCCGGTGCACCGGGATGCGCGAGGCGGAGCGCAGGCCCGGGTGCGGCTGCCAGGCCTGGCCGAGGCGGAAGAGCTGCGGCCCGACGAGATAGCGGTTGCCCCTGCGCTCCACCGCGCCGACGAGCCCGAGCTGTTCGAGGAGGCGGTGGGCGCTGCCCTTGGGGACCTCGCAGGCGTGGGCGAGCTCGGTGAGCCCGGCCTCGCCGCCGCGTCTGCGCAACGCCTCCAGCAGGGCAAACGCTCCGTCGAGCACCCCCCGGCCCTGCTGGAGGGGTGCCCCCTGGACTTTCGGCGGAACCACCTCCCCGTCGCGTCGGGACGCCGCACGTTCCGAGGAGTTCCGCTCGTTCGCGGGCATGGCGGAAGACAGTCCTGTCCCTGGCATGGTCGTGCCCCCGTTTCGCACGCCCGTCACCCCCCTGGCGAGGCTCCGGGCAACTGCACATGGTGCGGGGGGAAGCAGGCATCCCGCCAGACGAGATCACGCCGACTCGCACCGTGCGTGCCTTCCCCTGAGCTCTCGTCCCTCGCACCGCTCACACCCCATTGGCACCTGACACCCCGTGCGTAACGGGTACCTGGCACCACCCCCGCTCGGGTGCTACGCGCAGTGACCAGGCGGAGCCCGACCAGCAGGCTGAGAGGCGTCAGCGCAACGCGGGGCGCCGGGAGCGGCCCGTACCGAGTGAGAGACCGAGCGAGAGCAGGGGATTCCGCGCCATGACCGACCGGACGCGACAGGCCCGACAGGCCCGACAGGCTCAGCCGACGCAACAGGCACGACAGGCTCAGCCGACGCGGCAGGCACAGCAGGCGGAGCCGACGCGGCAGGCAGGGCACCCCTTCCTCGCGGGCGCCTACACGCCGGTCCGGGAGGAAGTGACCGAGTTCGACCTGCCGGTGACGGGATCGCTGCCCAAGGAGCTGAACGGCCGCTATCTGCGCGTCGGCCCCAACGCGCTGGGCGTCGAGGACCCCAAGGCGCACCACTGGATGCTCGGCGAGGGCATGGTGCACGGCGTGCGCCTGCGGGACGGCAGGGCCGAGTGGTACCGCAACCGGTGGGTCCGGTCGCGATCCGTGGCCCGCAAGCTGGGCGAGCCGTACCCGTGGACCGCCCCGGACGGCGACTTCGCCCCCAACACGCACGTCATCGGCTACAAGGGCCGCATCCTCGCCCTCCAGGAGGCGGGCCCCCAACCGTACGAGCTGGACGGCGAGTTGAACACGCTCGGCCCCTGCGACTTCGAGGGCACCCTCGACGGCTCGTTCATGTCCCACACCAAGTTCGACGCCGCCGCTGACGAGCTGCACGCGGTCACCTACCACCCGACGTGGGACCACGTCCGCCACCTCGTCCTCGACGAGACGGGGACGGTCACCAGGACCACCCGCATCCCCGTGTCCGACAGCCCGATGGTGCACGACTTCGCGCTCACCGAGCGGTACGTGGTGATCCTCGACATCCCCGTCACCTTCGACCGCGCCGCGGCGGCCGCCGGTGCGCCCGTGCCGTACGAGTGGAACGACAGGCACCCGGCGCGCGTCGGCGTGCTGCCGCGCGCCGGCGGTCCGATCCGCTGGTTCGAGACCGACAACGTGTACTACTCGCACACCCTCAACGCGTACGACGACGGGGACGGCGTCGTCATCGACGTCACCACGTTCCCGGCGCCGTTCTTCGTGAACGGCAGGAACTCCGGCGGTCCCGCCGCCACCGGCACCCCCACCCTCGACCGCTGGACCATCGACCTGGCCGCGGGCCGGGTCCGCTCCCGCCGCCTCGACGACCGCCCCCAGGAGTTCCCGCGCGTCAACGAGACCCTGGTCTCGCGCCGCCACCGCTACGGCTACCTGGCGTCGACGGCCGACCTGTACGAGGGCTATGCGTACGTGGACGGGCTCCCCGGCCCCACGAGGTACGACAACGCCCTGATCAAGCACGACCTCGACACCGGTGACACCCAGGTGCACCGCCTCCCGGCGCACGCCACGGCGGGCGAGGCCGTCTTCGTCCCGCGCGAGGGGGCCACCGCCGAGGACGACGGCTACACGATGGCGTACGTCCACAATCCCGACCGCGGAGCGACGGACCTGGTGATCCTCGCGGCCCAGGACTTCACGGGGACGCCGCTGGCGCGGGTGCACCTGCCGGGGCGGGTGCCGATGGGGCTGCACGGGAGCTGGGTCGCGGACGCCTGACGGCGCGGCGGCGGGCACCCCGAACAAGCCACCTATACACGGAGTGTATAGTTCCGCTATGCCTGCCACACGCAAGATGCGATCCCCGAGGTACTGGTTCCCCGCTGTCGCCGCGCTCTCCGCGGGCCTGGTCCTCAGCGGCTGCACCAAGCTGGACACCGTCGCGCCGAGCACCGTCCGCAAGGGCGCCGCCGACGCGAAGGCGGCGGATCAGGGCAGCTTCGGGACCGTCGACTGCCGCAAGGCCAAGTGCATAGCCCTGACCTTCGACGCGGGCCCGAGCGAGAACACCCCGCGGCTGCTGAAGATCCTCAAGAAGGAGAAGGTGCCCGCGACCTTCTTCACGCTCGGCAAGAACCACATCGAGAAGTACCCCGAGCTCGTCAAGCAGATGGACGCCGAGGGGCACGAGGTCGCGAGCCACACCTGGTCGCACAAGATCCTCACGAAGATCAAGCCGGCCGAGGCCCGCGCGGAGCTGGAGCGCCCGAACAAGGCGATCGAGAAGCTCATCGGCAAGAAGCCGACCCTGATGCGCCCGCCGCAGGGCCGCACCAACGACACGGTGAACAAGATCTCCCGCGACCTGGGCCTCGCGGAGATCCTCTGGACGGTCACGGCGAAGGACTACACGACGGACGACTCCGCGCTGATCACCAAGCGCGTCCTCGAACAGTCGAGCCGTGACGGCATCATCCTGCTGCACGACATCTACAAGGGCACGGTGCCCGCGGTGCCGGGCGTCATCACGGAGCTCAAGAAGCGCGGGTACGTCTTCGTGACCGTGCCGCAGCTCCTGGCGCCCGGCAAGGCGGAGCCGGGCAAGGTCTACCGCTAGCCCGGGCCGTTCACCACCTGACGTGGAGGGCCTCCGGGGCGCGGTGGATGAGGGTGGGCCGCATCGTGACCGGGGGCCGGTCGCCGTCGAGCCTGAGCCCCGGGAACCGGCGCGCGAACAGCTCCAGCGTCAACCTCACCTGCTCACGGGCCAGTTGGGCGCCGGGGCAGGCGTGGGCGCCGAGGCCGAACGCGACGTGCCGGGCGGCGGTCCGCCGCGTGATGTCGAAGACGTCCGGCCGGGGGTGGCGCGCGTCGTCGCGCCCCGCCGCGCCGAACCCCACGAGCAGTTCGGCGCCCGCGGGCAGTTCGGTGCCCGCGAACGTCACGGCGCGGGTGGTGACGCGCCGGAATCCCTGGAGCGCGGTGTCGTACCGCGCCGTCTCCTCGATCGCGGCCGGAATCCGCTCCGGCTCCTCGCAGACGAGCCGCCACTGGTCCGGGTGGCGCAGCAGGTGCAGGAACGTGGTGCCGATGAGGGCGGTGGTGGTCAGATGCCCGGCCAGCAGGAAGTTGTTCAAGTGGGAGACGAGCTCGGCCCGCTGAGCGAGCGTCAACACCCCCGTCTCCCCGACCGCCGCCCCCTCCTCCCCGTCCTCCGGGACGAGTGACCCGACGATCTCGCTGCACAGGTCGTCGCGGGGCTCGGCGTGGCGATCGCGTACGTAGCCGTCGAGGAGCCGGCGCAGGGCGACGATGTCGCGGGCGGCGGCGACCTGCTCCTCCTCGCCCAGGGGCCGGAACAGCAGCTGCATGGTGCTCTGCCCGCCGCGGACGACGAGCGGCACGTCCGCCGGATCGAACCCGAGCACGTACCCGACCACCTGCCCCGGCAGCCGCAGCGCGTACGCGCCCATGAGCTCCGCACGCCCCTCCCCCGCGAACGCCTCGACGAGCTCCTCCGCGCGCCCTTCGGCGTACGCGACCGCGGCGGCGACGCGGGCCGCGCCCAGGCCGCGCGTGATCGGGGCGCGCAGGCGCTGGTGGGCCGGGCCGTCCGAGGTGACGACGACCCGGGTGCGGCCGCCGTCCCCCGCGCCGCTCGCGGCGAGCACGGCGAGCGCGGCCGGGGACGGGACGACGTCCCCGCGGACGGCGTTCGCCGACGAGAACACGTCCGGGCGCCGCAGCACCTCCCGCACGTCCGCGTCCCGCGCGACGAGCCAGGCCCGCATCTCCGGCACGTACGTCAACCCCACGGCACGCCGGGCCCGCTCGTACAAGGGGTACGGATCCCGCATCAACTCATCGAGCCGAGCGTGCTGTTGACGGTCCATCCCCCCATGGTGACAACCCCCCCACCCCCCGCGAAACCCCACAAACACCCTCCACTTACCCGAACCCCCAAAGGCGATACGCCGCGGGCACCTGGAGGGGACGGAGCCAGGCCCCGTCAGCGAGCGTCCGCATTCCGAGCGTCCTCGGGGAAGAACCGGACGCCAGGAAAGGCAACATGAGCGGAGGGAACTCCTGAAGGGAGCACAGGAGAGAGGGTTCGAAACACGCCCTCCATGACCGCATCCGAATAACCAGCCAGCGTTTCCGACGCTTGCAGTACCGCACCCCCTGCCGCAAGGGGAATCACACGATGGAAGGCTCCGACCGAAGCCAACCTCTCCCAGCCGCCGAGCCGGTCGAGCAGTTCCTCCGGGCAGACGGTCACCCACGCGTACCCGCGCAGCGATTCCCGTGCCTCGGCGAGGTAGGTACGCCGCTTGCGCCGAAGAGCGATATCAAGGTTCGCCCGGTCCAGAGACTGGCCCTGCTCGATACGGCCAAACGTCGGATTCACGGTGCTCGCAGCCTCGGTCACACATTCCACAAGCTCAGCACAGCGACTGGCGTCGGACATCACGCGACCTCCGCACGGCAACGCGACCGAGAGCGAAGTGAACTCGCCGCCGAAATAGGCGGAAGAGCTCCCGATCCTCCCCGACTCACCCTCTTCACCCAGCTCCAACTGCGCCCAATAGTGCGGCCGGGAGAGCTCGACAACGAACTGATCGCGGCGCTCGACACCGCCGGAGAATTGCTCAAGCGGATCATCCTCGCCCCACGCCAGCGACCCCACCCAGGCAGGGCCCGAGGAGAAGTTCCCCGAAAACAGACGCCGCAGGCACGTGTCGAACCAACGTGCCGCGGCCCTGGCCCGATCCCCCGCGTTCCCGTCGAGCCACACGTCGATGTACACATTCACCCAAGAAACTCCTTCGACAACGCAGTTTCGATCGACACGGTCGGCCGTGTCGATCGAAACTGAACAGGGCCCCTGCTACCTCAGCATGCACCTACCGCACAACTGGGAGTGTTGGCGATGGTCCAAAGCGTCCAGAAACCCAGGACGGTGAGCGTCAGCCCCGACCCTGTACCTTCCGGAGAGTAGCCACGCGCTCCAGGAACGGACGGGCCGTACTGCCCAGTGGCAGAGGGGGATGGCTCCGGGGTGGGTGTAGCCCGCGACCCGGGCTTGGCGAGTTCCGGTGGAGTGGGCCTGGGGTTGGGTCTCGGCTCGGGCGATCGCCGCTTCCTGTCCATCCCGTAGTACCTCATCCCAGCGGGATCACCGGACCACACTCGCCCGGTTCCCTGGGCCGAGTTGAACTGCTTCGCCGCGATCACCGGACCAGGTAAGACCTCTCGATCGTCACCCACTGCTTCAAGGTGCCGTTCCAGGCGGTCCACATAGCGAGCCAGATCCCTCGGCCCTTCACCCCGACCGTATGCGTTGTTCGGCTTCACTTCCCATACGTAGACCTCGTCATTCCCCCAGAAGATCACGTCCGCATAGCCATCGTTCCCCGGTTTGTTCCCGCTTGCTCCGGGGATCAGATTGGCCCCACGCTTGCCCTTGGCGAGATCGACGGTCGTGTACCCGTTGACTCCGTTCCGTCTGGCCCACTCCTCTGCTGCGATGCCGCTCTGGCAGACCGAGGAGTCATGGGCACTCATGGACTTCATCTGGGCAGCACCGCATCGAGACCCCACATTCGATGAGCCACCGTTCCGCGTCACCTTGGCAGGCTTCTTCGCAGAAGAACCGGAAACCTTCCAGCCACCGTTGGCGGTCTTGCTGCACGAAACCCCGGGGTTGTTCACGCACCCGTCAGGTATGTGCCCGTCCAACTCGACAACCCCGACCGGATTGCCCCCGCCGAACGCATACCGGTTCCCCGTCATCGGGTCGCTGCCGAGGGCCATGTCGTCCAGCGCACCGCTGTACATGTCCCGCGTGAGGAACCGATTCAAGCCGGGGCTGTAGTCCCGGAACCCCATGTCATACGTCGCCGATGCCGCGTCCCAGCGTTTGGAGTTGAAGCGGTAGGGGTTGTAGGACTCCTTCGTGGGGTCCGTGGCTGTCGGCTTGTCCACGCCCGTGAAGTCGGCGGCGTCGTTGTCGCCGTACGCCGTATAGCCGTACGTCGCCTTCGCGTTGCCGTCCGTGCCCGTCAGGGTCTCGACGTCCGTGTGGCTGTTGTAGCCGTAGAAGCCGTCCTCGGTGGCGCCGTCCGCGGCGTGTTTGACCTGGGAAAGGCGCTCGCCCCACGGGCCGTACTGGTAGGACTTCGTGAGCTTGCCCGCGACTTCCTCGCCGAGGACCTCGCCCGACATGCCCAGGTAGGTGTAGTCCGTGGTCCTGCCGGCGGCATCCGTGCGGGACTGCGTGCGGTCCAACGGGTCGTAGGCGTACTTCGTCGTCTTCAGGGCGCCCGACCCCTCGTCCGCCTTCTCGTGCTGACGCACGCGGTCGAAGCCGTCGTAGACGTTGCGCTCGATGACCCTGCCGCCCGACGTGACCGAGTCCTGCCGGCCGAACGGGTCGTAGTTGTACCAGGCCTCCGCCCCGCCCGACGTCGCCTTCAGGAGGCGGTTGCGGTCGTAGCCGAAGGTCGTCGTCCTGCCCTTGACCGTCTGGGAGACGACGTTCGCGTTGTCGTCGTGGACGTACGTCTCCGTGCCCGCGCCGTCGCCCGTGCGGGCGGACTTCGACAGGCGGTCGGCCGGGTCGTAGGAGTAGTCCGTGGTCGAGGAGAGGTACGCCGAGGTGTCGTCGGCGTTCATCTTCTTCGCCACGTCCTGCGCCTTGTTGCCGTTGGCGTCATAGGCGTAGGCGTGGGAGGAGACGAGCGTGCCGTTCGGCTTCTTCTCCGTCTGGGACTTGAGGGCGCCGTCCAGGTAGTAGGCGTAGTCGACCGTGTTCTTGTTGGCCTTGTGTTCCTGCTTCTTCTCGCCCCGCGAGGTGTAGTCGTACGTCGTGACCTTCGGCGAGGAGTCGGAAGCCGACTTCCCCACCGAGACCTCCTTCACCAACTCCCTCAGGTCGTAGGTGTACTTGGCGTACTGGTCGGGGTGCGTCAGGGTCTGCGGCTGACCGTTCGCGTCGTACGTGTACGACGTGGACTTCTTCTCCTGGCCCGCCAGGGCCTCGACGACCTTCGCGACCTGGTTCAGGCCCGTGTACGAGACCGTGTACGCGTCGACCCTCGTCCCGGTCGACGTGTCGTCGATCGAGGTCAGGTTGCCGTTGACGTCGTAGGCGTACGCGAAGCGCTTGCGTTCCGTGTCCGCGTCGGCCGCGTTGTCGCGGACCAGCTTGACCCGTGCCGCGCCCGCCGCCTTCAGCGTCGTGATCTCGTTCTTCTTGTACGTCTCCTTGCCGAGGCGCACCCAGCTCCTGCCGTCGCCCTCGCGGTCCGCGTACGCGGTGTACGAGCCCGACTTCGGGATCGGCAGCTTCCAGGCGCCGCCCGCGCGCCGCTGCGACTTCACGCCGAGGACCTCGTTCCGGCCCACCGGAACGCCGTCGTCGTCCAGGGACTTCAGCTTGCCGTCGGGGAAGTAGCCCCACCGCATGGTCCGGCTCGACGAGCCCGCCGCCGAGATCAGCTGCCGCGCCGACTGCTGGCCGAGCGCGGTGTAGTCGTACAGCGTGCGGATGTCCCAGACGTCCTCGGAGGACTTCACCCAGCCGTTGTCGAAGTACGCGTACGTCGTGTCGTTGCGGGTCTGCTCGCCCTCCGACGGGGGCGCCGAGACCTTCGCGACGCGGCCCACCGCGTCGTACGTCGTCTCCGTCCAGACCTTCCGGTGGTAGCGCGGGTCGCTCGGGTCGTACGGCTGGATCTGCCGCGCGGGGCGGTTCAGCGCGTCGTACGTCGTCTCCGCCACGAAGGCCTCGGAGGTGCCGGCGGCCACCGCACGCGGAGTGAACACCTTGACCTGGTTGCCGACCTCGTCGTAGCCGAACTTCGTCGTCCGCGCCGTCGAGCCCTCGTGCGGGACCTCGACCGACGCCAGCATGCCGCGCTCGTCGTAGTGGTTCTTGGTGACGTTGTTCTCGGCGTCCGTCGTCGTGAGGACGAGCGCGTCCTTGTCGTACGCCTGCTTGACCGTCCGGCCCGCCGCATCAGTGACCGCCACGACACGGTGGTTCAGGTCAAAAGCTGTCCTGGTCGTGTAGTCGTCCGGATCGGATGTCTCGTTCTTCTTCGGGTCGACGACCTCGACCGGGTTGCCCACGCCGTCGTAGACGTAACTGACCTTGTCCTTCTTGGCGTTGACGACGGAGGTCAGCTGGTAGATCTCGTCGTAGGCGTTCGTCGTGACGTAGTCGTCGGGGTCCGACAGGGTCGCCGTGCCCTTCGGTTCCGTCGTCGTCAGGAGGTTGCCGACCTTGTCGTACGTGTACGTCGACGTCCGCTCCGGTGACGTCGCCGTGTCCTTGGGCGCCGTCGCCTCTTTGACCTGGTCGGCCTTGTCGTACACCGCCGTCGACACCGCGTCGTTCGGCGCGGTCGACTTGGTGACGTTGTCGTTCGCGTCGTACTCGGGCGCCGGAGTCGTGATGTACACGCCCGCCGCCTGGTCCTTGGGGACCTTGGACACCAGCGGGCGGCCGTAGGTGTCGTACGTCTGCGTGGTCTTCTTGCCCAGCGCGTCCGTGACCGCCGTGACCTGGCCGCGCGCGTCGTACTCGGTCTTGGTGGCCTTGTTCAGGGCGTCCGTCGTCGTGCGCGGATAGCCCGAGGCGACGTAGTCCGCGTACAGCGTCGCGTTGCCGTTCGCGTCCGTGGCCTTCGTCAGCCGGCCGTAGCCGTCGTAGTCGTACGACGTCGTGTAGTCCCCGGCCGCGGGCGTGGCGACGCCCTTGGGGTCCGTGACCTTCTTCAGGTTGCCCTTGGTGTCGTAGCCGAACTCCCAACCGCGGTTCTCCGCCGAGGTCTTCTTCTTCAGGTCGGCGACGTACCCGTCCTCGCGCGTCTGGTACTCGTAGCGCACGGAGTGCTGCGGGTACTTCCCCGGCGCGCACTCCTCCGCCGACGGGACGCCCCCCTTGTTCTCCTCCGCCGCGCGCTGCCACGTCGGATAGCCCGTCTTCGCGTCGAAGCAGTACGCCGTCTTCGCGCCGTTGTTCTCCTCCAGGAGCGTGACGTTGTGGTCGGCGTCCCAGGTCAGCTTCGTCTGCTCGGACTTGGCGTTGACCGTCCGCACTGGCCGGGCGAGGTCGTCCGTCTCGTGCGTCGTCGTGTGCTTCTCGGCGTCGGTGACCTTCGTCTCCCTGCCGCCGCCCGTGGGGCGCGCGGCGTACGCGAAGCCGGTCGTGCCGCCCAGGCGGTCCGTGAGCGTCTTCGTCACCCAGCGGGAGCCGTAGTCCAGGCCCGTGCCGCTGTCGCGCGGGTCCGTGACCTTCGTCAGCTTGGCGTTCCTGTTGCCCTGCGCCGCGTCGTACGTGAAGGCGAAGGTCTTCGGCTGGGCGGCGCCGTCGCCGTCCACGACCCGGCCGAGCAGGCCCTTCGCCGTGTACAGGAAGGTGACCTTGCGCCCGGAGACGTCCGTGAACGACTTCACGTGGTCGTAGATCCGCGGGTTCTTCAGATCGGTGCCCTTGGCGGGCTTCCCGTTCGCGTCGATGTAGTCGTACGTCGCGTCGCCCTGCTCGTAGTGGTCGACGGTCAGGGACCTGCGGCCCGAGGGGTCGCGGATCTCCTTCAGGAACTTGACGGGCCTGCCTTCGGAGTCGCGCTCCTCGTAGACGTATCGCTGGGCGTTGCTGTTCGTGTCGACGATCGACGTCAGATAGCCGTCGCAGTCCAGGAGGAAGCGGGAGCCGTCGGGCCGGGTCAGCGTCCAGGCGTCCGTCACCGAGTCGTTGTCGGGGGTGCAGGTGACGTTCGGCTTCGGCTTGAGCCGGTAGTGCAGGCCCGGCGGGGACGTCCAGCCGCCGTCGGTCTCCTTGCGGAAGACGTGCGTGGTGCCGTCGCCGTCCGTCAGATGGGCCTTGGTCGGGTTGGTGTCCGGCTCGAAGTCCAGCGGGGCGCCCAGGCGCAGCGGCCCGGACGCCTGTGCCGTCCAGCCGTGGCCGAGCGAACTGTCCGACGTGTCCTGCGCGTTGTAGGCGAGCCGGAGGAAGGTGTTGAGGCCGCGGCCCGGGTTGTTGAAGGCGTCGTACGACCAGACGGCGTTGCCGGAGGCGAGGTTGCTCAGCAGCGTGGAGCCGGCGCCGGTGTTCTTTCCGGTGTAGCCGTAGAACTTCTCCAGGCCGAGCTGGTCGGCGGTGCCCGCGTCCTCGACGGCCACGCTCTGCGCGAGCCCGGGGATGCCGGGCTTCTGCGACAGCCAGCTGCCGTCGCTCTTGTTGCGGACGTCCCACGTGAGGACGTGGCCCACGCGGCCGTTGCCGTCGTCGACCGTCGGGGACTTCACCTTGGCCTTGACGGTGGCCGACTTGCCGGGGGCGAGCGCGGGCAGCGCCGTCTCCAGCTGGTTGGCGGCCGTGGTGGCGTCCGTGCCGTCGGGCAGGGTCCAGCGGTACGACAGCTCGCGCTCACCCGCGGGCCAGGCCGTGTCGGTGGTGTTGGTGACGGTGACGTCCGTGGTGTACGTGAGGCCTTCCGTCATGCGGGAGGGGGTGTTCGGCGCGTAGTACGTCGACTCGGTCGAGGAGTCGACGTAGATGACGCGCAGGAGCGGCCGCAGCTGCTTGTCCTTGGCCTCCGCGGAGAGGAACAGGGTGCGCTCCTGGCCGCCGGTCGCCGACTCGTCCTTGAGCTTGATCAGCGCGCCGGTGTTGCTGCTCGGCTTCGTCACCCACTTCTGGGTCAGCGCTGTGGCGTCCCACCAGTGCCGGCCGACGTCGCTGGTGATCTCCGGGACGGTGTCGGAGACCGTGCCCGAGTAGTCGCCGCCCGCCTTGGTCCAGGCGGTGGTGGCGTCGGCCTTGTTCCAGGTCGCCTTCTTCTCGTCGAAGTCCCGGGTCAGCGCGTGCAGTTCGTAGACCGCGCCCCGGCTCTCACTGGTGGTCTCCGAACCCCACATCTGAAGCTGCGACTCGAGGATCGTCGCCGTCGAGGGCACGCTGCCCGTGGGGAACTTGAGCGCGGCGCGCGTCTTGCCGTAGGTGTCGGAGTTGTTGCCGACGCTCGTCCACGTCTGGCCCACGTCCCAGGACGGCAGGGCGTCGAAGTTGGTGTCGGGCTTGGCGGACGACAGGGTGGTGTCGCTCTGGCCCGCCTGGATGAGCTTCATGGTGCGCCCGGCCTTGGGGATGCCCACCATGCGCACGGGCGAGCCGAGGAGCTGCCCGTCCTTGGTCTTGACGGCGACCTGGTAGAAGTACACCCGGCCGATCTCGTTCGCGCTGCTGTCCGGCGTCGGCTTGGCCGTGGTGTCGCGGAAGGTGGTCCGGTCCTTGCCCACTGGCGCGACGAGGGTCGAGGCGTCGGGCGCGAACCCCTCCCGCGTCGACCGATGGATCTGATACTCGGCGATGTCGAGGTCGGGATCGTCCGAGCCATTCACGTACTTCGACCACGACAGCTCGGGCCCGTTGCCGTGCACGACGGTCGGCGAGTCGAGGGCGCTGCCCACCTTGCCGTAGGTGACGGTCAGGCGGGGGTACGTCGAGGTCTCGCCGCCGTAGTCGTAGTCGGCCTGCTCGTAGCGCGGGCCGCCCTTGGGGGCGTCGGCCGACTCGTCCTTGGCCCGCAGGACGAAGCCGTGGTTGGCGGTGCCGTCGACCCACTTCTGGACGGTGTCCTTGACGGGGAAGTTGTGCCACTGGTTGTACTCGCCCTTGTTCTTCACGACCTGGGCGGGGTTCACCAGGCGCACCGAGTCGGCGATGTTCCGCTTGCCGCCGTCGCCCGTGTCACCGAGCACGACCTTGCCCGCGGTGCCCTTGGCGAAGCCGATCTGGCCGCCCACCACGGACTTCCAGTCGCTGTCGGCGCCGTTCTGGTCGACGGTGCCGGTCTTCGTGCCGCCGTCGTGGGTGACCGTGTACGGGGCGTCCTTGGCCGCGTCCGAGGCCTTCGGGAAGTGGGCCTCCACCCGGTACGAGGCGCCTTCGGGCACCTTCGGCTGCCAGGTGTACGACTCGTTGCGCGCGGTGTTCTTGTTGTAGAGGTAGTCGTTGTTGGTCGCGTCGCCGCCGGTGGTGGTCACCTTCGGCCAGTCGCCGACGGCCGCCGTGCCAGAGTCCCCGTCGTCGGTACGGACCGTCGTGCCCGACAGCTCCCCCGCCAGGTTGTCGGTCTTGTCCCAGGTCGCCGTCGCCTCGTCCCAGGCGCCGGTGGCGCGGTGCGCCTCGATGGTGACGTCGTTGCCGTTCGTGGTGTGCGTCTGGTCGTAGTACACGCCGAGCCGCGCCGAGTCGATGTCGACGCCCGCCGGGATCTCGTCCAGCGGGAACTTCAGCAGCGACCGCGCGACGCCGGTGTCCGTCCTGCCCACCGCGAGCCGCCAGTTGGCGTTGAAGTTCACGCCCGGCTGGTCGGACAGGACCATGACGTCCTGCGACTGCGCGGGCCGCGGGGAGATGGTGATGGTGGGGTCGATGACCACGGGGTAGCGGCGCTGCTTCGCCGCGAGCCAGCGGGCGTCCGGCGTGACGGTGACCCGCCACGCGTCACCGTCCCTGCTCAGCTTCTGCCGGACCTCGGCGGTACCGGCCTTCCCGTACGGCGAGGACGCGACGTCTTTGGCGTCCGTCATGTGGGCGGCCGGAATCACGAGGACGGGATGGCGCGAGTACTCCCCGAAGAAGGCGATGGAACCGTCCTTGCGGGGCTCGGGCCGCAGCCCGTCGGCGTCGAGCCGGAAGCCGAAGGAAACCGGCCCCTTCGGCCGCTCGGCGAGGACGATGTCCTCCTTCACCTGCCCGACCCCGACCTGATACCGCAGCCGGGCCCCGGACACCGGGTCGCGATACGTGACCCGGTCCCCCTTGACCTGAGGCGTCAGCCGACCCTTCCGATCGAGCCCGACCGTGACGGCCTGCCCACCGCCGACCTCATACCGCAGCAGCCTGCGCGCGTCGGACCCGAAGTAACTACGCCCGGTGTTAGTGAGGTTGGCGTACTCATACACCCCACCACTGCGCCGCTGGCTCACGCGCCGTACATCGGTGTCGACCGACCGCCACGTCTTGCCCGCCTTGTAGGCGGTGGGAAACGCCGACAGCTCCGCCTGCACGCGCCCGTCGGACAACTCCCAGAACCGCGTACTCGGCGTGCGCTCGCCCTTCAACTCCTTGACGCGCTTGGCCTGCGGCGCCTTGGCCCCTTTCGGTAGACGCTCACGTCTGGGCTCCGGGTCACCGTCGCCGCTCTTGGGCGAGTCCTCGTCCTGTACCCGACCGACGTCGGCTGTCACGGCACCCTTGCCACCGACCGCCGACTGCGCCACGGCGATCTGCGGCAGGGCGGTCCCTAAGACGGCCGACACGACGACGCCGACCACGATCCTGCGATGATCGATTCTCACTGTGCCAACTACCTCCCTTACGTCTCACGAGAGCGGGAAAGCGGGCATGCCTGGCCGCTGCTCCAGGGGTTCCTGGGGCAGCGGAGGAGAGCAGTGAGGAGTTGTAGTCAGGCGTCGGGAGATGCGTCAACTGGCCTCACATATCGGGCAGTTGGCGCCTCCGTGATGTGGGTACGGGGCCTGTTCCCGTTGCACGAGCTCTAGTGCCGCATCATGGATGCATGGGGGCTACCCGTGGTTCCAGGGCGACTGAATCCCGTACCAGAGCTGTTCCAGAAGGGGCGGGGAGCCAGGGGGAATGATGGACGCCGAGCCGCCGGGCTTCTTGAGTCTGAGGACCAGGTCACCGAGCCGGGCCTGGCATCTGAAGCGCGGTGAGACCGTCGTCGCGGCTCTCAGGCTCGACTACATCGACCAGCCCTGGTTCCACTGCCACTTCACGGCGGACGGCCCGGCCTGGGAGAGCATCCGGCCCACCGTCGAAGAGTGGACCCGGGCAACGCTGGAGACCAACCCAGCAGATGTTCTCCGCATTCCCCGCGCCTGGGAGGCGTTCCAGGCCCTCAATCTGGTCCTTGTCCCGCTCGACAACGCGCCGCCGATCGAAGAATTCTTCCTTCACGTCGACGGCAAGACTGCCCGGTTCCGCTACTGACCACCTGCGATGCCAAGACGAGCCCCTAGCCGGACGTCCGTCCTGTTCTCTTGCTCAGGCCGAAGGTGTGAAGCCGGCGGAGCAGTCGAGGCAGAACGGGGAACCGGGAGCCATCGGCGCCCAGCCCTCGCGGAGGGCCCGTTGGATGGCCCGGGCCACATCGGATGGCAGTACGGGTTTCCCCTGACGTCCCAGCCAGTTGTTCGGATGTGGCTGGGCGGTCGTGACCACGAGTGTTGTCCTGGGGACGTCCGCATGCTCGACGGCAAATGTGCAGGGCGTCCACGACATGGCCTGGAAGTAGGTGGGCCTGCGCCTCAGCCGCCAACGGTAGGCCGTGCCATCGACGACGATGCGCCGTGCGCCCTTGCGCCCCAGTGCCATGTGGTTCCTCCTGGACGGTCCCATCGGCGCAGCGTCAGAACAGGTGATACATATCCGATATGGCACAGTTCTTGGTCCTGGTCGATGCTGAGCCGGACGGATGGCGGGTCGACCGCGATGCACTGACCGTAGCAATTCGGGATCGATGGGCAGACGTCGGGATCGACTCCACGCGCTACAGCAAGGCGCGGAGCTTCTGCTGGTCGTTCGCAACCGGCAACGGCCCGGGTGAGGCGTATCTGCACGAGGACGGCACCTGCCTGTACGTCGATGCCCTACTGGAGGACGCTGCGCAGTTGGCGATCTCGTTCCGCAGGCTCACTCCGCCGGACGTCGACGTGGTCTTCTGCGATGAGGGCTACACGTTCGACATTCGGCTCCGGCCCGGGGTGACTGACGGCGATCTGGCTGACCTGGTGAACTCGGCCTGAGTCAGCAAGGCCGACGCGCACCACAGGCGCGCCACCGGCCGGGGACGGCACGGTCCCGTCAGGCCACCGAGTTGATGCGGTGGGGTGCGTCATGGTGGATCGGGGTGTGGGCTCCCGTCAGGGAGAGGCCCGTGCCGCCGCGGCGGGACGCCACGATTTCCGCCGCGATCGAGAGGGCCGTCTCCTCCGGTGTGCGGGCGCCCAGGTCCAGGCCGATCGGGGAGTGGAGGCGGGTCAGTTCCAGGTCGGTCACGCCGACCTCGCGGAGGCGGGCGTTGCGGTCCAGGTGGGTGCGGCGCGAGCCCATCGCGCCTACGTACGCCACGGGGAGGCGCAGCGCGAGGCGGAGCAGGGGGACGTCGAACTTGGCGTCGTGGGTGAGGACGCACAGCACGGTGCGGCTGTCGACCTCCGTGTCCGCCAGGTACTCGTGCGGCCAGCGCACGACGATCTCGTCCGCGTCCGGGAACCGCGTGGCCGTCGCGAAGACGGGGCGCGCGTCGCACACCGTGACGCGGTAGCCGAGGAACTTGCCGGCCCGCACCAGCGCCGACGCGAAGTCGATCGCACCGAAGACGATCATCCGGGGCGGGGGGACGGAGGATTCGACCAGGACGGTCAGCGGCCGGCCGCAGCGCGAGCCGTCCGCGCCGATCTCGACCGTGCCGGTGCGCCCCGCGTCCAGCATCGCGCGGGCCTCCCCCGCCACGGTGCGGTCCAGTTCGGGGTGGCCTCCAAGACCGCCCTCATGAGCCCGGTTCTCCAGGTCCCAGGCGTTCTCGGGGTCTCCTGAGTCACCATGTGCGACGGGGGCAGAGCCGCCGCGTACGAGCAGTGCCCGGCCCATCAGCTCCTCCGGGCCCGACGTGATCCGCGCGACCGCCGCCGCCTCGCCGCGCGACGCCGCGGCGAGGGCCGCGGCCAGCACCGGCCGCGCGGCATCGTCCGCGCGGACCGGTGCGACCAGGATGTCGATGACGCCGCCGCAGGTCAGCCCCACGGCGAAGGCGTCCTCGTCGCTGTAGCCGAAGGTCTCGAGGACGGGCCTGCCGTCCTCGAGGACCTGCTGACACAGCTCGTACACCGCGCCCTCGACGCACCCGCCGGAGACCGACCCGATCGCCGTGCCGTCGGCGTCGACGGCGAGCGCGGCGCCGGGCTGGCGCGGGGCGCTCCCGCCGACGGCCACCACCGTGGCGACGGCGAAGTCACGTCCCTGCTCGACCCACCGGTGCAGCTCTTCGGCGATGTCCAGCATGTTCGGCCTCCAGTTTCCGATAGTCCGAGATAGTCGGACAGGGCGGGCTGCGCCTAGTGCACGCCCAGCCAGCTCTCGATGGGGTTCAGGGCGAAGTACACGAGGAAGATCACGGTGAGGCCCCACATGAAGGCCCCGATCTCCCGCGCCTTGCCCTGGGCGATCTTGATGGCGACCCAGGCGATGACACCTGCGGCGACACCGGTGGTGATGGTGTACGTGAACGGCATGAGCACCACGGTCAGGAAGACCGGGATGGCCGTGGCGCGGTCGGCCCAGTCGACGTGCCGGGCGTTCATCATCATCATCGCTCCGATGACGACGAGCGCGGCGGACGCGACCTCCTGCGGGACGATCGCGGTCACCGGAGTGAAGAACAAGCACGCGGCGAAGAAAAGTCCCGTCACCACCGAGGCGAGGCCCGTCCGGGCGCCCTCGCCCACGCCGGTCGCGGACTCGACGAAGACGGTCTGGCCGCTGCCGCCCGCCACGCCGCCGATCGCGCCGCCCGCGCCGTCGATGAACAGCGCCTTGGACAGGCCGGGCATGCGGCCCTTGTCGTCGGCGAGGTTCGCCTCCGTACCGACGCCGATGATGGTGGCCATCGCGTCGAAGAAGCCCGCGAGGACCAGGGTGAAGACGATCATGCCGACCGTCATCGCGCCGACCTCGCCCCAGCCGCCGAACTCGACGTCGCCGAGGAGCGAGAAGTCGGGGGACGACACCGCGCTGCCATGGAGCTCCGGCGCGCCATTGGCCCACTGCTTGGGGTCGATGACGTCGAGCGCGTTGAGGACGACGGCGACGACCGTGCCGGTCACGATGCCGATCAGGATCGCGCCGGGCGTGTCACGGGCCTGGAGCATGAAGATCAGGAGCAGGGTGCCCGCGAAGAGCAGGACGGGCCAGCCCGCGAGCTCACCGCCGGGGCCGAGGGTGAGCGGCGTCGCCTTGCCGGGGTGCACGAAGCCGCCCTTGACCAGGCCGATGATGGCGATGAACATGCCGATGCCCATGGTGATCGCGTGCTTCAGGGCGAGCGGGATCGCGTTCATGATCATCTCGCGGAGCCCGGTGACCACCAGGAGCATGATCACGGCGCCGTACATCACGCACATGCCCATGGCCTGCGGCCAGGTCATTTCGGGCGCGACCTGCGAGGCGATCACTCCGGACACGGAGAGGCCGGCGGCGAGGGCGAGCGGCACCTTGCCGATGAAGCCCATGAGCAGGGTGGTGACGGCCGCGGCCAGGGCGGTCGCCGTGATCAGGGCCTTCTGGCCCATGGTGTCGCCCGCGGCGTCCTTGCCGGACAGGATGAGCGGGTTGAGCAGGACGATGTACGCCATCGCCATGAACGTGGTGATGCCGCCGCGGACCTCACGCGCGACCGTCGATCCCCGGTGGGATATGTGGAAGTACCGGTCGAGCCAAGACCGTCCGGCGGGGACCCGCGAGCCGTGGCCCGCGTCCTCCGCCGTGGTCTTGGGCTCCAGTGACTGCTGGGTCATGGTGCCTACTCCCAAGGTTCAAAGGGGCACCCGCGTAGGGAGCCGCGGGATTTGGGATGGTGCGTTGGCTGCACGACCCGGGGGACGGCCCGAGACGAAACGTGGTACTGGACTTGAGCCGGGCCGGGGTGACCGTCGGGTCGACGGTTGCCCCGGCGCCGGGGGCGGTCGGACTACGCCGTGCCCGTGAGGTGCTCCGGGCGCACCGGCGTCTTGGTCAGCTCCAGACCCGTCGCGTTCCTGATGGCCGCGAGGACCGCCGGGGTCGACGACAGGGTCGGGGCCTCGCCGATGCCGCGCAGGCCGTACGGCGCGTGCTCGTCGGCGAGTTCGAGCACGTCGACGGGGATGGTCGGCGTGTCGAGGATGGTGGGGATCAGATAGTCCGTGAAGGAGGGGTTCTTCACCTTCGCGGTCTCGGGGTCGACGATGATCTCCTCCATCACCGCGACGCCCAGGCCCTGGGTGGTGCCGCCCTGGATCTGGCCGAGCACGGACAGCGGGTTGAGCGCCTTGCCGACGTCCTGCGCGCAGGCGAGCTCGATGACCTTGACCAGGCCGAGCTCGGTGTCGACCTCGACGACGGCGCGGTGCGCGGCGAAGGAGTACTGGACGTGGCCGTTGCCCTGTCCGGTGCGCAGGTCGAAGGGCTCGGTGGGGCGGTGGCGCCACTCGGCCTCGACCTCGACGCTCTCGTCCGCCAGGACGTCGACCAGGTCGCCGAGGACCTCGCCGCCGTCGGTGACGACCTTGCCGCCTTCGAGGAGGAGCTCGGCGGTGGCCCAAGCGGGGTGGTACGTACCGAACTTGCGGCGGCCCATCTCCAGGACCTTCTCGCGCACGAGCTCGCAGGAGTTCTTGACGGCGCCGCCGGTGACGTACGTCTGACGCGACGCCGAGGACGATCCCGCGCTGCCCACCTGGGTGTCGGCGGGGTGGATGGTCACCTGGGTGACGCCGAGCTCGGTGCGGGCGATCTGCGCGTGGACGGTGACGCCGCCCTGGCCGACCTCCGCCATCGCGGTGTGGACGGTCGCGACGGGCTCGCCGTTGATGACCTCCATGCGCACCTTGGCGGTGGAGTAGTCGTCGAAGCCCTCGGAGAAGCCGACGTTCTTGATGCCGACCGCGTAGCCCACGCCGCGTACGACGCCTTCGCCGTGCGTGGTGTTGGACAGGCCGCCGGGGAGCTGGCGGACGTCCGCGCCCTCGGAGCTCTCCCACTGGCGCTCGGGCGGCAGCGGGCGGGACTTGACGCGGCGCAGGATCTCGGCGACCGGGGCGGGCGAGTCGACGACCTGCCCGGTCGGCAGGAGCGTGCCCTGCTCCATGGCGTTGAGCTGGCGCAGCTCGACCGGGTCCATGCCCAGCTTCGCGGCCAGCTTGTCCATCTGGGCCTCGTAGGCGAAGCACGCCTGGACCGCGCCGAAGCCGCGCATGGCGCCGCAGGGCGGGTTGTTGGTGTAGAGCGCGATGGCCTCGATGTCGACGTCGTCGACGACGTACGGGCCGACGGACAGCGAGGACGCGTTGCCGACGACCGCCGGGGACGCGGACGCGTAGGCGCCGCCGTCCAGGACGATGCGGCACTTCAGGTGCGTCAGCTTGCCGTCGCGCGTGGCCCCGTGCTCGTAGTAGAGCTTCGCCGGGTGGCGGTGGACGTGCCCGAAGAAGGACTCGAAGCGGTTGTAGACGATCTTCACCGGCTTGCCGGTGCGCAGCGCGAGCAGGCAGGCGTGGATCTGCATCGAGATGTCCTCGCGGCCGCCGAAGGCACCGCCGACGCCGGAGAGCGTCATGCGCACCTTCTCCTCGGGCAGGCCGAGGACGGGGGCGATCTGCTCCAGGTCGGAGTGCAGCCACTGGGTGGCGACGTAGAGGTCGACGCCGCCGTCATCGGCGGGCACGGCGAGACCGGACTCCGGGCCGAGGAAGGCCTGGTCCTGCATGCCGAAGGTGTACTCGCCCGTGACGATGACATCGGCCTTCTTGGCGGCCTCGGCGGCGTTGCCGCGGATGATCGGCTGGCGGTGCACGATGTTCGGGTGCGGTACGTGCCGCGCGTGCTCGTCGTCGCGGCCCTCGTGCACGAGTACGGCGTCGGGGGCGGTCGCCGACGCCTCGTCGGTGATGAGGGGCAGCTCCCGGTACTCGATCTTGATCTTCGCGGCGGCGCGGCGCGCGGTCTCCGGGTGGTCGGCGGCCACGAGGGCGACCGGCTCGCCGTGGTGGCGGACCTTGCCGTGGGCGAGCACCGGGGTGTCCTGGATCTCCAGGCCGTAGTTCTTCATCTCGGCCGGCAGGTCGTCGTACGTCATGACGGCGTAGACGCCGGCCTGCGCGAGCGCCTCGGAGGTGTCGATGGAGACGATCTCGGCGTGCGCGACGGTGGAGCGGAGCGTCTGGCCCCAGAGCATGTCCTCGTGCCACATGTCCGAGGAGTACGCGAACTCGCCGGTGACCTTCAGGGTGCCGTCGGGGCGCAGCGTCGACTCGCCGATGCCGCCCTTGGTCTGCGAGCCCTGGGTGATCTTGGTGGGTGCGCCGGTCGTACGGGTGGAGCCCATGGTCAGACCGCCCCTTCCTGGAGTCCCTGACGGTCCTGGCGGGCGGCCGCGAGGCGGACCGCGTCCAGGATCTTCTCGTAACCGGTGCAGCGGCAGAGGTTGCCGGAGAGCGCCTCGCGGATGTCGGCGTCGGTCGGCTGCGGGTTGCGCTCCAGCATCTCGTCGGTCGCGATGAGCAGGCCGGGGGTGCAGAAGCCGCACTGGACGGCGCCGGCGTCGATGAACGCCTGCTGGACCGGGGAGAGTTGACCGCCCTCGCCGGTCTGGGAGTCCGTCGCCTTGGCCGGGTTGGCCCGCCACTGCTGCGCGTCCTGGAGCGAGACGCCGCACGCGCCGGAGGCGCAGCCGCCGCCCGGGTGGGCGGCTTCCCGGTGCTTGGCGTAGTCGGCGAGGCCCTCGACGGTGGTGACCTCGCGGCCCTCCACCTGGCCCGCGGCCACGAGGCAGGCGCAGACGGGCACGCCGTCGAGGCGCACCGTGCAGGAGCCGCACTCCCCCTGCTCGCAGGCGTTCTTGGAGCCCGGCAGGCCCATGCGCTCGCGCAGCACGTAGAGGAGGGACTCGCCCTCCCACACGTCGTCGGCTTCCTGGGGACGGCCGTTGACCGTGAAGTTGACACGCATTACGCGACTCCCTCCGTGCTGCGGCCCGTGCCGCGGTAGGACTCCCACGTCCAGCCGAGCGTGCGGCGGGCCATGATGCCGACGGCGTGGCGGCGGTAGCTCGCGGTGCCGCGGACGTCGTCGATGGGGTTGGCGGCGCCGGAGACGAGCTGAGCGAACTGCTTGGCGACCGACGGGGTGATGATCTTCTTGCTGTCCCAGAAGCCGCCCTCCTCCAGGGCCGCGTTCAGGAACTCCTCGGCGGCCTTCGCACGGATCGGGGTGGGGGCGGCGGAGCCGATGCCGGTGCGCACGGTGCGGGTCTCGGGGTGCAGCGCGATGCCGAAGGCGCACACGGCGATGACCATGGCGTTGCGGGTACCCACTTTGGAGTACTGCTGCGGCCCGTCGGCCTTCTTGATGTGCACGGCCCTGATCAGCTCGTCCGCGGCGAGCGCGTTGCGCTTCACGCCGGTGTAGAAGGAGTCGATCGGGATGAGCCGGGAGCCGCGCACGGACGCCACCTCGACCTCGGCGCCCGCGGCGAGCAGCGCCGGGTGGGCGTCACCGGCCGGGGACGCGGTGCCGAGGTTGCCGCCGACGCCGCCGCGGTTGCGGATCTGCGGCGAGGCGACCGTGTGCGAGGCGAGCGCGAGGCCGGGCAGCTCGGCGCGCAGGTTCTCCATGATGTGCGTGTACGGAACGGAGGCGCCGAGCCGGACGGTGTCCTCGCCGACCTCCCACTCCCGCAGCTCGCCGATGCGGCCCAGGTCCAGGAGGTACTCCGGACGGCGGTGGTCGAAGTTGATCTCGACCATGACGTCGGTGCCACCCGCGATCGGCACAGCCGTGGGGTGCTCGGCCTTCGCGGCGAGCGCCTCCTCCCAGCTGGCGGGGCGAAGGAAGTCCATGAGTGGCTCTCTCTTCGTAATCGTGCTCGGTGATCGTGATCTTCCAGGGGGAAGCGGCCGGCCGCCCTCCGGGTGGGAGGCGGGGGCCCGGCTTCCGGCGGAGGCGATCGATCCGGCCAAGTGGGCCGTCCGCCTCTCGACTGCTCGTTCATGTCCTGTTAACGCGGAGTGGGGCAAGTACACCGCCCGCTCCTCCGATGGGGTCAGTCACCGAAACCATGAAGGAGTTGGCTGGCCAAGCCGTGAGTCTTGTAGATTCGTATGAAGAACGGGCCCCAGTAACCTCGCGGATTCCCCCCGGAAACCACAGAGCCACAGGGGCCCGCGGCCCCCGGATCTCCCGGTGCGGCCGGCCAGACGTGAAATCGAGACAGATCGGCGGCGACGACACCATGCGGCTGCGCGCACTCCTTGACACCGACGCCCTCGGCCTCAGGCTGCTCGGCGGCGAGGACGAGCTCGACCGCAGCGTGCGGGGCGTGATGACCACCGACCTGCGCGACCCGAGCCGCTACCTCGCGGGCGGCGAGCTGGTCCTCACCGGCCTCGCCTGGCGCAGGGACGCCGCCGACACCGAGCCCTTCGTGCGGATCCTCGCGACCGCCGGGGTCGCCGCGCTCGCCGCCGGTGAGGCCGAGCTCGGCGACATCCCCGACGACCTGGTGGCGGCCTGCGCCCGGCACCGCCTGCCGCTGTTCGCCGTCAACGAGTCGGTGGCCTTCGCGACGATCACCGAGCACGTCGTACGGCAGGTGTCCGGCGAGCGCGCGGGCGACCTGGCGGCCGTGGTGGACCGGCACCGCCGCCTGATGACGTCCGGGCCCGCGGGCGGCGGCCCCGACGTGGTGCTCGACCTGCTCGGCTCCGACCTGGACCTGCGGGCGTGGGTCCTGTCCCCCGCGGGCCGGGCCATCGCCGGGGCCACCACGGCGGGTCCCGCCCTGCCCGCCCCGGTCCGGGCGCGGCTCGCGGGCGAGCACCTGGCCGCCGCCCGCACGGGACGGCGCGGCCCGCACAGGGTGAGCGTGGACGGGGTGACGTACTCGCTGTTCCCCATCCGGTCCAGCGGGCGGGGCGCGGCGGGGGCGTCCCGGGACGTGCGGGAGACCGTCCTTTCCGACTGGCTGCTCGCCGTCGAGGCCGACGCCGGAGATTGGCCGGAAGAGCGTCTTGACCTGCTGCAGGGCGTCACCCAGCTGATCGCCGTGGAGCGCGACCGCAGGGAAGCGGCCCGCACGGTGCGCCGCCGGCTCGCGCAGGAGGTGCTCGAACTGGTCCAGACGGGCGCGGCGCCCGCCGAGATCGCGGCCCGCCTCCGCGTCGCGGCGCCCGTGCTGCTGCCCGGCCTGGGTGCGGCGCCGCACTGGCAGGTGGTCGTGGCCCGCGTCGAGTGGGACGAGGTGCAAGGCGGGCCCGCCGACGCGTCGGGGGCCGCGGGCTCCGCCGCCGAGGGCGGTGGCGGGCGCCGGGCGGGCGAGATCGAGAGCGGCCCCGTCGCCCAGGCCCTCCTGGAGGAGATCCTCGTCGACCCGGCCACGGCCGGGCCCGACCCCTCCGACCGGATCGCCGTCGCCCACACCGGCGACGAGGCCATCGCGCTCGTGCCGCTGCCCGCGCTGCCGACGGACCCCGACAGCGCCGCGGGCGCCGGGGGCGACGGGGCGGGCCTGCTCGCGGACGCGCTCCTCGCGTCCGTGCGGGAACCGCTGTCGGCGGGCCTCGCCGACGACGGCCGCCTCACGCTCGGCGTCAGCGCGTCCGTGCACTCCGCCGAGGGCCTGCGCGGCGCCCTGGAGGAGGCCCGGCACGCCCGCCGGGTCGCCGCCGCCCGCCCCGGCCGGGTCTGCGCGGCGGGCCACCAGGAGCTGGCCTCGCACGTACTGCTGCTCCCCTTCGTGCCGGACGACGTGCGGCGTGCCTTCACCGCACGGCTCCTCGACCCGCTGCGGGAGTACGACCGCAGGCACCGGGCGGAGCTCATCCCCACCCTGGAGGCGTTCCTCGACTGCGACGGATCCTGGACGCGCTGCGCCACGCGACTGCATCTGCACGTCAACACGCTGCGCTACCGAGTGGGCCGTATCGAGCAGTTGACGGGCCGTGACCTCTCGCGCCTTGAGGACAAGCTGGATTTCTTCCTGGCGCTGCGCATGAGCTGACACCTGAGTTGATGTTTGGCCCGCGGGCCATCCCCCAGGTTTGTGAAATCTTTCACCCAGCCCCTTGGCCCGGTGCGCCGATCCATGCTGAGATTCGCCCACGACTCAACAGCTCAATGGTGCGCTAGGGGAGGGCAACGTGGCGCATACCGCCATGTCTGGTACCGGAACGGACTCAGGGCACGATCCACTCCAGACCGCGGTATGGCGGCTGCGCTCGCGTGGCTGCTGGACCGACGCCGCAGCGCTGCTCGCCTCGCGCGAGGGTCCGGGTCCCGCGCTCCAGAGAACCTCGCTCCTGGTCGAGCGCTGCCTGTTCACCGGCGAGGGCTGGGCCGAGGCCGAGGACAGCCTGCGTACGGCTGAGGCCCTTGCCGCCGATGACGACGACCGGGGCGGCGCGGCCTGCGAGCGGGGCCAACTCGCGTACGCCGCCACGGTGTTGAACGTCCGCGACCGGGCCGACGAGGCCCGTACCGCGCTCGGCCGTGCCGCCGCGCTGCTCGCTCCCGGGGCTCCCGGGCGGCCCCTCCTGGACTTCCGGCGCGGGCTCGTCGCCGAGCATCTCGCGGACTCGCCGCAGGCGGCTCGGGCCGCGTACCGGCGGGCCCATGCCGGGGCCACCGCGCACGGGGACTCCCTCCTCCTCTCCTTCACCTGGCGGCACCTCGCCGGACTCGCCCTGCGGGAAGGGGAGTTGGCGGACGCGCGGCATGGGTTCGCGGAGTCGCTGCGGCTTCGGGAGGAGCTTGGCTTTCTTGTGGGTACGGCGCCTGCGCTCGCCGCGCTGGCCGATGCCGAGCCGGAGCCGGAGGCGTCCCGCCTCCGCACGGAGGCCACCCGCCTCTTCCGCCTCCTCGGCGGCGTCCCGTCCTGGTTGGCGCCGCAACTGGACCCTCCGGCACCGGCGGCGTAGCCCTCGCGGGGCGCCCCAGACCCGCCCCTTTACCCAAAACCAGGGGGCTCC
>NZ_JBHYJH010000041.1:0-62359 GCF_042740445.1 Streptomyces sp. NPDC059003
GCCTTGGTGTCCGCGCGGACACCAAGGCCGATCCCGTTTGCCGGTTCGAACCGGCTCTCACCCGTTCAAGACAGGTCAGAGCGGGTTCACGTTGTACATCGGGAAGTACGACCCGATCCGGCCGTTCCCGTAGTCGTCGGCCAGGGCGGGCACCTGGTCGAACTCGTAGATCACGTCCGAGCCCTTCGGCGCCATCCAGCCCTCCGCCTCCTGGAAGTCCCGGATGGCGGGGGAGTCCTGGATCCGCCACACGTGCGTGTTCACCAGGATGTGCCGGCTGATGCACTCGGCGCCCCGCAGGTGCGACAGGCGCATGCCCGCCTTCCAGCCGCACGTGGTGACGATCCCCTCGCGGGCCAGGGAGTTCAGGGTGACGTCGTACAGGGGCTCGCCGATGTTGTCGACGAAGACCGCGACGCCGTGGCCGTCGCTGAGCTCGTTGACGAGGTCGGCGAAGGCCGCGACGGACGTCCGGCGCTGCTGGTGTCGCTCCCGGTCCGTCCGCTGCTCACGGGTGGGCAGCGAGAGGGCGGGGAACTCGCGGCGGTCCACCGGAGTGATGCCGTTCTCCCGCAGGAAGGCGACGCGCTCGTCCGAGCCCGCCGTCATCGCGACCCGGAACCCCTGCCGCTTGGCGAGCATCAGCTCGGCGAAGGCCACGCCGCCGCCCCACCCGAAGACCAGGTGGTTCGACGGGTCGTCGTCGGGGACCTGCGTCCGCCAGCACCCGTACGCCTTGTTCCAGTTGTCCCAGGCGGTGAAGTAGCGCCCGTACGTGGCCCACTGGGGCAGCGAGTACGCGGTGCCGTCGGGGATGGGCAGGAGGATCGACGCGTCCATCTTGGAGCGCTTGGCGAGCAGGCCGATGGTGTTCGGGCAGTCGTAGGCGTAGGCGAGCTCGGCGTAGCCGAAGCGGTCGAGCTTGCCGAACGGAAGCAGCAGACACAGGTCGCCCTCGCGGACCTGGATGTCGGTGCGGCTGCCCGTGTTCACCTGGAGCACGCGTACGACACCCAGGTTGCCGAGGACCACCGAGTCCTCGCCGCGGCTGCTGCACACGTCGATCGGCGACCGCGCGAGGGCGTGGTCGATGTTGGCCTCCCAGGAGCCGAGGATCGGCTCCACGAGGGCCTCACCCTCCTCCAGCGGGCCGAAGGTGAACTGGCCGTGCCGCAGCGCACCGCCAAGGCCGCCGTCGTTGGGGCCGGACACCGCACCGGAGTGCAGGACCCAGGCTTCTGGCGAGTAGATGACAACCTCCTGTGATCGAGTACGTTCCCGAGTCCGCGGGCCGCTTCAGCGCGCCGCTTCAGCGGGTCGCTTCCGCGTGCCGCGCGGTCAGCGGGTGGTGGCGGTCGGCATCCGGTAGTCCACCGAGACGCCGCCCCACGCCTCACCGGCGCCGTAGGCCACGGCCCCGAGCCGGCCCGTGGCGGGCAGGTCACCGGCGTCCAGCTCCTCGGCGAAGGCCAGCGGGATCGTGGCGGACGACGTGTTCCCGGAGTTCTCGATCCGGTTCACGAAGGGCACGCCGAGGTGCTGGGTGAAGTTGCCGACCTGGTCGAGGATGCGGCCGTTGGCCTGGTGGCCGATCAGGACGGTCGGCGCGGGGCCGTTGTCGACGAGGTACTGCGCCGACTCCGACATGCGGCGCACGGCGCGGTCGTACACCTGCATCCCGTCGAGGTGGATGCCGCCGTCGTCGGTCTCCCGCATGAGCGCTTCCTGGGAGCCGTCGCAGCCGGCGGTGTGGCTGAAGCCCTCGAAGTCCGGGCGGTCCTGGAGGAGGACGGCCGCGGAGCCGTCGGCGAAGATGGGCGCCGTCTGCCGGTCCTCGCGGTCCACCAGGCGGGACATGGCCTCCACCGAGACCACGAGCACCGACTCGGCCCGGCCCGCCTCGCAGAGCGAGAGCCCGGTGACGAGCCCGTAGACGAAGCCGCAGCAGGCCGCGTTCATGTCGAAGGCGAGCACCGAAGGGCCGAGGCCGATGAGCTCGGCGACCTTCTGCGCGATGCCCGGGACGCGCTGCTGCACCGAGGTGCTGACGACGACCAGGGCGCCGACCGTTGAGGGGTCGTCCATCCTGGTCACGATCGGCGCGCAGGCCTCCGCCGCCACCTCCGCGAGCGGGGTTTCGTCCGGCAGCCAGGAGCGGGACGCGATGCCGCTGCGGCGCCGGATCCACTCGTCGGTGAGGCCGATCGACTCGAAGTGGTCGTTGTCGATCGTCCGGCCCGGCTTCGCGGTGGCGATGTCGACTATGCCGGCGCTCATCCCTGGCTCGCCAATTTCACGAAATAGGTGCTGAAGTCGTCCAGGAAGGCGAAGGCCGCGGTCTCCCGCAGATCGCCCTTGACCTGGAGCTCGCGCTCGATCTGCTGGTGCAGCTCGACCAGGTCGAGGGAGTCGAGGTCGAGGTCGGCGACCGGCCGGGCGAGGTCATCGGGGCCCAGCGACGGGTCGCGCTCGCGCAGTTTGGCCAGCATGGTGTCCGCGATACGGCTTTCGATGTCGCTCATGTTCCTTCTCCGCTCAAGTGACTGGATCCGTCCACGTGACGGGATCTGTGAAGCCCGGTGCGTGGCGGGCTATTCGGCCGCCAACTGGTACAGCACTTCACCGGACTTGAGGATCGTGCCGGTCGTCGCGGAGTGGGCCGTGACCCGTCCGGCGCGCTCCGCCACGATCTCCGTGCTGGCCTTGTCGGTCTCGACGACCGCGATGACGTCGCCCCGCTCGATCCGGTCGCCGATCCCGGCGACCCACTCGACTAGCAGGGCCTCGCCGAGGCCGTGCCCGAAGCTGGGAACGTGCATGTCCACGGGGGAGTCGCTCACTTCGTCATCACCAGCACCTCGTCCTTGATCTCCTGCACATTGATCAGGTAGTCCTTCTCGAAGTCCGCCGGGGGGTAGGGCCGGCGGTCGGGCGCGAGCCTGCGGACCGGGCCGCGGAGCGCGTCGAAGCCGTGCTCGGCCACCGACGCGGCGATCTCCGCGCCGATGCCGACGTCCTTCGTCCCCTCGTGCACGATCAGCAGCCGCCCGGTGCGGCCGACGGACTCCAGGACCGTGGCCATGTCCAGCGGCGCCACCCAGCGCAGGTCCACCACCTCGACGTCGACGTCGGGGCTGAGCTCCCGCGCCGCTTCGAGCACCTCGTTGGTGATCGCCCCGTACGTGGCGATCGTCAGGTCCGTGCCGCGCCGCACGATCCGGGCCGCGGTCGGCGACCTCGCCGGCTCGGGGGCCCGCTCGGGCGTGCGCCGCTTCCAGTAGAGGCGGATCGGCTCGTACATCACGACGGGCGAGCCGAGCGTCACCGCGTACCGCAGGATCTGGTCGGCGTCCTCGCCCGTGGACGGGCAGGCCACCGAGATCCCCGGGACGCGGGCGAACAGCGCCTCGTTGGACTCGCTGTGGTGCTCGACGCCGCGGACCCCGCCCGCGGTCGGGATGCGCACCACCAGGCTCGGGCTGACCTGCCCGTTCCACCGGTCGCCGATCCGCGCCGCCTGGGTCACCAGCTGGTTCACCGCGGGGTAGGTGAAGCCGTCGAACTGGATCTCGCAGATGGGTACGAGGCCGCTCATCGTCATGCCGACGGCCTGCCCGACGATGGTGGACTCGGCGAGGAGCGAGTCGCGCACCCGGTCCGCGCCGAAGCGCTCCCGCAGGCCGCGGGTGACCCGGAACACGCCGCCCAGGCGGCCGATGTCCTCGCCGAGCAGCAGGACTCGCGGATCCTGCTCCAGCAGGTCGGCGAGCGTCGTGTTGATCGACTCCGCCAGGCGGGCGGACTGCACGGTGCTCATCACGCGTACTCCTTCATCAACCGCTCGCGCAGCTCCCGCACTTCGGCGTCGACGGCCCCGAACCACGCGTCGTCCACCAGGCCGAGCTCGCGCAGCCGGTCCGCGTAGGCGGTCACCGGGTCCGAGGCCTTGGCCCGGTCGAGGTTCTCGCGGGTGCGGTACACCTCGTGGGCGTCGGAGGTCGAGTGGCCGTGGATGCGCTCCACCTGGATCTCGACGAGGTAGGGACCCTGCCCGGCGCGGATGTGGGCGGCGGCACGGGAACAGGCGGAGAAGACGGCCTCCGGGTCCTGGCCGGGGATCCGGACGGACTCGATCCCGAAGCCGCGGGCGCGCTCGGCCAGCGAGGTGCGCATCTGCTCCTCGGACGGCTTGGAGATGGCCCAGCCGTTGTTCTGGCAGACGAACAGCACGGACGCCGACTCGACGGCGGCGAGGTTCATCGCCTCCGACATGTCGCCCTCGCTGCTGGCGCCGTCCCCTATATACACGACGACGAAGTCCTCAAGCCCCTGAAGGCGCTGCCCGAGCGAGTAGCCGACGCCGTGCAGCGTCTGCGCGGCGAGGACCAACGTGTACGGGAAGAAGCGCAGTTGGCGCGGGTCCCAGCCGCAGAACGTGCGGCCCGCCCACTGCGCGACCAGCTCGTCGGGAGCCACGCCGCGCAGCAGGGCGACCGCGTGCTCGCGGTAGCTGGGGAAGACGGTCGGGGCCGGGCCCACGGCGAGCGCGGAGCCCACCTGGGCGGCCTCCTGCCCCTGGCAGGACAGCCAGAGGTCGAGCACGCCCTGCTTCTGGAGCTGCTGGGCCTCCTCGTCGACGCCCCTGACCACCAGCATGTGGCGCAGCAGCGACCGTCGTGTGTCGTCGTCGGGATCTATCGCTGTTTCGTACTCGGATTCTGACCGCAAGACCATGGATCACCAGTCGCAGGTTCGTCGATGAGCTTTCTGTCGTCGTGCCACCCGGAACACCCCAAGGGCCCTCCCGTGATTCGGCTGGGGTGGGGCTCGTCCGACGCATCTCCACTCGGGAGCCCAGGCCCTGACGGGCCACCCGCGCAGGTCCGTCATCGACCGCGCGCGCTCTCGATCGCCTGGGCGGAAGGAGAGTGACTGAACCCGAATTCGAGCAGGCCCCCTGTACGGGCTACTGATCGGCCTACGGGCCGCTGATCGGCCATGTTGGCACACGAACCGAGTGCGGTACAGATTCGGCCGGGCCGCCGCGACGCGGCTGGTCGGGCCGCCCACAACGGCGCTTGTGGCGCCGCCGATTCGTCTCCTACGGTGGCGTCTCAGTCATTCCGGGGTCGCTGTGGATGCCGGGTGTCCTGTCGACAGGACGACGCCGCCCCGCTTTCCGGGAAGCTGCGGATGCCGGTGTCCCGTCGACGGGACGACGCCGGTCAAACAACCCTCGCCCGGTGCGTTTCCGTACCCGGCGCGGCGATTTCCCTCTCGAATCACCCCGTGACAATCAAGGACGGTGGGCAAGTTGAGCACGAACCCTTTCGATGACGCGGACGGCCGTTTCTCCGTCGTGGTCAACGACGAGGAGCAGCACTCCCTGTGGCCGGCGTTCGCCGAGGTGCCCGCGGGCTGGCGCGTCGTCTTCGGCGAGGCGGGCCGGGCCGAGTGCCTGGAGTACGTCGAGAAGAACTGGACCGACCTGCGCCCCAAGAGCCTGCGCGAGGCCATGGCGGCGAGCTGAACGCCGGTCGGGGACGACAGTGATCGCCGCCCGGGTGCTCGGTCGAACGATCGGTGCCGCCCAGGCACCACGCTGATGGGGAGATGAAGGTTGTGACGGGGCGTCCTGTGAGGATCGCGAGGAACGACAAGGCGGCGGCGACGGTCGCCGGCCGTGCGCCGGCGCAGCGCGACGCGGTGCTGTCCTTCGTGGGGAATCAAGCAACGGTTCAGAAGTCGGGGATGATCCTGTCGCAGGACCTGTCGGAGCGCTCCTGGGAGCGCATCGGGTCCAGCCTGCGTGAGCTCACGAACTCCTCGGCATGGTGGCTGGGCGACTGGCTGATCTTCGGGGAGACCACCTACGGGTGGCGGCGGTACCGCGAGGCGGTCGACCGGACCGGCCTCGACTACCAGACCCTGCGCAACTACGCCTGGGTGGCCCGGCGGTTCGAGCACCACCGCAGGCGGGACACCCTCAGCTTCGCGCACCACGCCGAAGTGACCCGGCTCTCGCCGCCGGAGCAGGACTACTGGCTGCGCAAGGCCGAACAGCAGAAGTGGTCGCGCAACGAGCTCCGCAAGGCGGTGCGCGCCAGCCTGGCCGAGCAGAACGGCACCCCCGACACCACCGCCGTCGCCCCGAGCGGCGGCGATGAGAAGCAGGACGTGCCCCAGCTGGCCGAGGCGGTGGCCGCCGACAAGCGCAAGCGGCAGGTCACCACCCTCACCATCGAGCTGTCCGCGGGACAGCTCGCCTCCTACGCGCAGGTGGCCGCCGCGCACGGGCTGCCCGTCGACAAGTGGGTGACCCAGGTGCTCGACGCCGCCGACGACCGGCGCACCGCCGAGAAGCGCACCGCCTAGCGGCGAAGGACCCACCCCGTTCCCCGTGAATGCGTCGGCGGCTCGCCCGACGGACACCTGTCACATCGGAGTCAGTTGATGATCCTTCAGGGAAAGCGGGTCGCTCTGCCCGCGGTACCCGTCGTCCACCAGCAGTTCGAGTCGCATGTGCAGGCGACTCCCGACGCCGTCGCCGTCGTCTGCGCCGGCGAGCGGGTGACGTACGCGGAACTGGACGCGCAGGCCAACCAGTTCGCGCACCTGCTCATCGAGCGCGGCCACGGCCGGGGCGCGAAGGTCGGCGTCTGTCTCGACTACTCGGTCGACCTGCTCGTCGCCATCCTCGGCACGCTGAAGGCGGGCGCGGCCTATGTGCCGCTCGACCCGGCCTACCCGTCGGCGCGCCTGGAGCTGCTCCTCGGCCAGATCCCCGATCTCGCCCTGATCGTGGCCTCCCCGGCGACGGCCGCGATGGTCGAGTCGGCGGACGCCGACGTCATCGACCTGCAGCAGTCGGCCGACCGGCTCGCGGGCCTTCCTGCGACCTCTCCGGACGTCTCCGTCACCGGGGACGACGTGTGCTACGCGGTCTTCACGTCCGGTTCGACCGGCACGCCGAAGCTGACCGCGGTGCGGCACGAGGGCTGGTTCAACCTGATGAACTGGCTGAAGCTCGAGTACGGCATGGACAGCCGGTCGAACAACCTGGTCGTCAGCGCCTTCGGCTTCGACCTCTCCCAGCGCGCCCTGATGACGTCGCTGTTCTGCGGCGCCACCCAACACCTCATGGCCAGCAGGAACTTCGACGCCCTGATGGCCTACCGCATGCTGAAGGAGCACGAGATCCGCGTGGTCCACTGCGCCTCCAGCACGCTGTACCTCCTGGTGGACTGGGAGACCGCGCGCGGCGGTGACGCGCTCACCAAGCTCGACCACATCCTGATCGGCGGCGAGCCGCTGAAGACCGAGCGGATCCTGGACTGGTCGCGGCGCGAGGGCAACACGTGCACCGTCCTGCACCAGTACGGCGTCGCCGAGTGCACGGACGTCGCGACGTCGTTCGACTTCTCCGGCTACCGGCCCGGCGAGCACGAGATCGCCCCGGTCGGCAGGCCGGCCTACAACACCGAGATCCACCTCCTCGACGAGCAGATGCAAGGCGTCGGGGCGGGCGAGTACGGCCAGGTCTGCATCTCCGGCGCCAGTGTCGGCGCGGGCTACCTCAACGGCAGCGGCCCCGAGTCCGAGAAGTTCTCGACGGTCGAGATCGACGGCGAGACGCGCCGCCTGTACCGCACGGGCGACCGCGGCTTCGTCACCGAGGCCGGTGACCTCGTCGTCGTCGGCCGGATGGACTCGCAGGTGAAGGTGCGCGGCATGCGCATCGACCCCGCCGACATCGAGCGCGCGCTCGGCCGCCTCGACGCGGTCCGCGAGGCCGCCGTGGTCATCACGTACACGGACGCCGGCGAGGGCGAACTGGTCGCGTTCGTCGTCCCGGCCGGGGACGGCCTCGACGAGAACGACGTGCGTGCCCGACTGCTCACGACACTGCCGCGCAACATGGTTCCGGCAAAGTTCATCAGCATCCCGCGGATTCCGTTGAGTCCGCACGGAAAGGTGGACCGCGCGGCACTCGTCGACACCTACAAGAACGAGTACGCCGACAGCTCTGCGACGGCATAGTCGACGGACCTTGATGACAACCGAGAGGACTGTGATGATTGCCGACAAGGTGCGCGCCATTTGGTGCCGGGAACTCCAGCGCGATGACATAGCGGTCGACGACGACTTCTTCGCCCTGGGCGGCCAGTCCGTGATCATGGCCAGGATTCAGGGCGCCTTTATCGAGGAGTTGGACGTCGAGGTCCCGGTGGACCAGATGTTCCTCAACCCGACGGTGGCGTCGATTTCCGCCTACATCGAATCCCTGGATTCGGTCACTTCATAGCGCCACGCATGGTGGGGTTCCGTGGTCCGTCCCGCCGGCGGGACAGACCGCGGAGCCGGGCCCGGTGCAGTGCAGTTCGTATTTATTCCGCCAGTTCGGGCGGCTAGCATCATTTGCGTGCTCGGCAGCGAGATGTGCATCCGCTGCTTTCGGCGGCGCGCTCCATCACGAAGCTCGAAGTCTTTCCGGCTGCGGCCGCATTGGGATTCAAAAAACCACCTAGTTAGAGAGGCGCCATGTACGACGTCATTGTCATAGGTGCCCGTTGTGCGGGATCGCCGGCGGCCATGTTGTTCGCTCAGCAGGGATATCGGGTCCTGCTCCTGGAGAAGGCGAAGTTCCCCCAGGACACCCTGTCCTCGCACTACATCCACCAGCCGGGTGTGGCGCTGCTCGGCAAGTGGGGGCTGCTCGACAAGCTCCGCGACACGGGTGTCACGCCGATCAACAAGGAGAGCTACCAGGGCCCCGAGGTCCGGCTCGAAGGCTTCTCCGTCCCGGTCGACGGCTACCGGACGACCTACGCGCCGCGCCGGTTCGTGCTCGACCCGATCCTCGCGTCCGGCGCCGTGGCGGCCGGCGTGGAGTTCCGTGAGGGCTGCGCGGTCAACGACCTGCTGTTCGAGGGCGACCGGGTCGTCGGCGTGCAGTACACGACGCCCGACGGCACCAAGGCGAGCGACCGCGCCCGCCTGGTCGTCGGCGCGGACGGCATGCGCTCGCTCGTGGCCCGCAAGGTCAAGGCGGAGAACGTCGTCGAGCACCCGCGCGCCACCTGCGTCTACTACAGCTACTGGTCCGGCGTGAACGCGGGCTTCGAGCTGTACGAGCGTCCGGGTCGCTGGGTCGCCGCGCTGCCGACCAACGACAACCTCACGCTCGTCATGACGTACTTCCCGCAGGACATGTACAACGAGGTCCGCAAGGCCGTGGAGCCCGCGTACCTCGAAGCCGCCCGCACGACGGCCCCCGATCTGTTCGAGCGGATGCAGGGCGGCGAGCGCGTCGAGCAGATGTACGGCACCGGGCACCAGGAGAACTACTTCCGCAAGGCCTACGGCCCCGGCTGGGTGCTGCTCGGCGACGCGGTGCACCACAAGGACTCCATCACCGCCCGCGGCATCACCGACGCGTTCATCCAGGCGCAGTCGCTCACCGACTACATCGGCGAGGGCCTGCACGACGACGCGAAGCTCAACTCGGCGCTGCGGCGCTACGAGAACGACCTGAGCAACAAGTTCCTCAACCTCTACCAGGGCGTGCTCAACGTGGCCGAGCTCAAGCCCGAGGGGCGTACGGAGATGCTGCAGAAGCTGGTCGGTCACCAGGACCTCATCGACCGGTACTTCTCGACGACGTCGGGCGCACTGTCCCTCGACGACTTCTACAACGCCGAACTCTTGACGGTACTCGATCAGGACTGAGTGGCGGCTCCGCGCGCCCCGGTAGTCCTGCCGATATTGGAGAAACAATGATCCCGTTGTCGTTCGCGCAGCGTCGGCTGTGGTTTGTGGACCAGTTCGAAGGCCCTTCGCCGACCTACAACGGCGCTTTCGCCCTGCGGCTCACCGGTGAACTGAACGTGGGCGCCCTGGAGTCGGCGCTCCGCGATGTCATCGACCGGCACGAGGCCCTCCGCACGGTGATCGTCGAGGACGACGGCGGCGTCCCGTATCAGCAGGTGCTGCCCTCCGGCCAGAAGCCGTTCGAGCTCCCGGTCGCCGAGGTCGCGGAGGAGGCGCTGGCGGCGGCGGTCGACGAGGTCGCAACGCAGACCTTCGACCTGGCCGCCGACGTGCCGGTCCGCGCCAGGCTGCTGCGGTGCGCGCCGCAGGACCACACGCTGGTCATCGTCGCGCACCACATAGCCGTGGACGGCGAGTCCTTCGGACCGCTGTTCCGCGACCTCACCGACGCCTACGCGGTCCGCAGCAAGGGCGAGGCCCCCCAGTGGGAGCCGCTGCCGGTCCAGTACGCGGACTACACGCTGTGGCAGCGGGACGTGCTCGGCGACGAGTCCGACCCCGAGAGCGTGGCGGCCCGGCAGCTGGAGTACTGGCGCGAGGCCCTGGCCGACCTGCCGCAGCCGCTCGCCATCCCGACGGACCGCCCCCGCCCCAAGGCGATGAGCCCCGCGGGCGACCGGGTGCGGTTCTCCATCGACGCCGAACTGCTCCGGTCCGTGGAGAAGCTGGCCACGGAGCAGGACACCACGGTGTCGATGGTCATGCACTCGGCCCTCGCCGTGCTCCTGCACCACCTCGGCTGCGGTGACGACATCCCCATCGGCGCGCCCATCGCGGGCCGCACCGACGAGGAACTGCGCGACCTCATCGGGTTCTTCGTGAACACCTGGGTGCTGCGCGTCGACCTCTCCGGCAACCCCACCTTCCGCGAGCTCCTGGAGCGGGTGCGGGACCGGTCCCTGGCCGCGTACGACAACCAGGACATGCCGTTCGAGCGGCTCGTGGAGCTGCTCAACCCGGACCGGTCCACGGCCTACAACCCGTTCTTCCAGGTGATGCTCTCCTGGCAGCCGCCCGTGCCGGACCTGGAGATCCCCGGGCTCGTCGTCAAGGCGGAGCGCCTGGAGACCAGGACGGCCAAGTTCGACCTGTTCTTCGACCTCATCCCGCAGAGCTCGGGCGGCGCCGAGTGCCGTCTGGAGTACGCCACCAGCCTGTTCGACCACGCCACGGTCGAGGGCATCGCGCAGCGGTTCGTGCGCGTGCTCGGCCGGCTCGCGGGCGAGGCGGGCAGCCCGGTCGGCGGCCTCGACGTGCTCGACGCGGGCGAGCGGGACCTGCTGCTCACCCGGTTCAACGAC
This sequence comes from Streptomyces sp. NPDC059003, assembly GCF_042740445.1. Lineage (NCBI taxonomy): Bacteria > Bacillati > Actinomycetota > Actinomycetes > Kitasatosporales > Streptomycetaceae > Streptomyces > Streptomyces sp. NPDC059003. Next base: position 11,133 of record NZ_JBHYJH010000041.1, read on the forward strand.
ACCGCGACCGAGGCGCCCGAGCTGACGGTCCCGGAGATCTTCGAGGCCCAGGTCGCCAGGACGCCGGACGCCACGGCGCTCGTGTGCGACGGCCGGACGCTGACCTACCGGGAGCTCGACGACCGGGCGAACGCCGTCGCGTGGGAGCTGCTCCGGCGCGGCGCCGGGCCCGAGGACCTGGTGGTCCTCGCCCTGCCGCGCACCGAGGACCTGGTGGGGGGCCTGCTCGGCATCCTCAAGTCCGGTGCCGGGTACGTGCCGATGGACCCGCAGTACCTCGCCGGGCGCGCCGAGACCGTCCTGTCCGAGGCCCGCCCCCGCTTCGTGGTCACCGACACCGCGACGGCGCGGGACCTGCCGCAGAACGACATGGTGAGCGTCAACCTCGACGAGCGCGCCGCGTGGGACGTGCCCGCGGGAGCGCCGGACAACGCGGCCCGCACCGCGCCGCTTGCCCCGGACAACCTGGCGTACGTGATGTACACCTCCGGCTCCACGGGCAAGCCGAAGGGCGCGGCGATCACCCACCGCAACCTCGTCAACGGCGTGCGGGAGCTGGTGCGCGTCCTCGACGCGCCGACCGGCTGGAAGATGCTGGCCGGCACCTCCGTCAACTTCGACGTCTCCGTCTTCGAGCTCCTCACCACCCTGTCCACCGGCGGCACCGCCGAGGTCGTGCAGAACGCCCTCGCCCTCGCCGAGCGGGACAGCTGGGACGGCCACGTCATCAGCGCGGTCCCCTCGGTGCTCGGTGAGCTGGTGGGCCACCTGGAGAAGACGCCGGACGTGCGCACGGTCGTGCTCGCGGGCGACGTGCTCCCGGCCCAGCTGGTGCGCCAGGTGCGCGAAGCGCTGCCCGGCGCGCAGATCGTGAACTCGTACGGGCAGAGCGAGAGCTTCTACGCCACCACGTACTCCCTCGCGGCGTCCGAGGAGTGGACGGAGAGCGAGGTCGCGCCCATCGGCACCCCGCTGGGCAACATGCGCACCTACGTCCTCGGCCCCGGCCTCGCCCCCGTTCCGCAGGGCGTGATCGGGGAGCTGTACGTGGTCGGGACCTGCCTCGGCCGCGGCTACCACGACCGGCCCGTCCTGACCGCCGAGCGCTATGTGGCGAACCCGTTCGGCCCCGCGGGCGAGCGGATGTACCGCACGGGCGACCTGGCCCGCTGGAACGCGCGCGGCCAGCTCGAAGTGCTCGGCCGGGCCGACGGCCAGGTCAAGGTCCGCGGCTTCCGCATCGAGACCGCCGAGGTCGAGGCGGCCTGCCTGCAGCACCCCGGCATCAGCCAGGCCGTGGTCATCAGCCGTGAGGTGCCGTCGGGCGGGCGCAGGCTCGTCGCGTACGTGGTGCACACCGGTGAGGGCGCGGTCGGCGACGACGGCGCCGGCGGCATCGGCGACGTGGACGTCCTCGCCGGTGCGTCCTCCGCCGAACTGCGCAAGTTCGTCGCGGCCCGCCTGCCCGACTACATGGTGCCGTCGGCCTTCGTGGCCCTCGGCAAGATGCCGCTCGGGCCGACCGGCAAGCTGGACCGCTCGGCGCTGCCCGAGCCGGAGTTCCTCGGCGAGGCCTACCGGGAGCCGCGCACCGAGGCCGAGAAGATCATCACCGCCGCCTACGCCGACGTGCTCGGCGTGGACCGGGTCGGCATCGACGACGACTTCTTCGCGGTGGGCGGCGACAGCCTCCGCTCGATCCAGGTGGTCGCCCGCGCCCGTGCCCTCGGCCTGGACCTCACCACGCGCGAGATCTTCGAGTGCCGCACGGCGGCCCGCCTCGCCGAGGTGGCGTCCGCCCGCAAGGACCGCGTCCCCGCGCTCGCCGAGGACGAGACCGGCGGCGTCGGCCCGATGCCGCTCCAGCCGGTCGCGCGGCACGTGTTCGAGCACGGCGGCGGGACCGACCGCTTCGCCATGTCGATGGTGTTCGAGCTGCCCGCGGGCATCGACGAGAGCGGCCTCGCCGCGACCCTCGACGCGGTGCTCGACCGGCACGACCTCCTGCGCGCCCGCCTCGTGCGCGGCGACGAGCTCTCCCTCGACGTGCGCCCGGCCGGCGCCGTGCAGGCGGCGGACCTGATCCGCCGCGTCGCCTGCGACGACCGGTGGGACGAGCCGTCCGCCCTCGAAGCGGCGAAGGCCGAGCTCGACGACGCGGTCGGGCGGCTCGACCCGGAGGCCGGGATCCTGGCGGACTTCGTCTGGTTCGCCGCGGACTCGGGCGCGGGCAGGCTGCTCGTGGTCCTGCACCACCTGGTGGTGGACGGCGTCTCCTGGCGCATCCTCATGTCGGACCTCGCCGAGGCCTGGCAGCAGGTCAGCTCCGGCAAGCAGCCCGAGCTGCCCGCGGTCGGCACGTCGGCGCGCCGCTGGGCCGCGGCCCTGGAGGACGAGGCGTTCTCCGAGAAGCGCGAAGCGGAGCTCCCGTACTGGCAGAACGTGCTCGAAGGGCCGAACTCCCCGCTGGGCACGCGGGCGTTCGACCCGGCGGTGGACGTTTGGTCCACGGTCGACACCGTGCGCGTCGAGCTGCCCGCCGACGTCACCGACGCGGTCCTGACGAAGCTCCCCGCGGCGTTCAGGGGCACCGGCACCGACGTGCTGCTCGCCGCGCTCGCCCTCGCCGTGAACCGGTGGAGCGGCGCGGACCGCTCGACCCTGGTCCGCCTGGAGGGCCACGGCCGCGAGGAGGACGTCGTCCCCGGCGCCGACCTCTCCCGGACCGTCGGCTGGTTCACCAGCATGTACCCGGCCCGGGTCGACGTGGACGGGGTCGACCTGGCCGACGTCCTCGCGGGCGGCCCCGCCGCCGGCAAGGCGATCAAGCTGGTCAAGGAGCAGCTGCGCGGAGTCCCGGACAAGGGCGTGGGCTACGGCCTGCTGCGCTACCTGAACCCGGAGATCGGCGAGCAGCTCGCCGAGTACGCGGCGCCGCAGATCGGGTTCAACTACCTCGGCCGGATCTCCGACTCCGACGTGCCCGAGCACCTGCGCGCGCAGGGCTGGGGACCGGCGTCCTGGTCCGCCGAGCTGATCCCGGCGCCCGACCCCGACCTGCCCGCGCTCTCCGCCCTGGAGGTCAACTCGGTCGCCACGGACACCGCCGACGGCACCCGGCTGCAGGCCGCGTTCATGTTCCCGACCGGGGCGCTGTCCCGCGAGCGGGCCGCCGAACTGGCCGAGCTGTGGGTCGAGGTCCTGCACGGCATGGCCGCGCACGCCGCGCGCCCCGAGGCCGGCGGGCTCACGCCGTCCGACACCCCGCTGGTGCCGGTGCGGCAGGACGAGATCGAGAACTGGGAGAAGCGCTACGGCCGCCTCGTCGAGGTGTGGCCGCAGGCCCCGGGCCAGTCCGGCATCCAGTTCCAGGCCGCGCTCGCCGACGGCACTTTCGACGTCTACCACATGCAGTTCGTGCTGCACCTGTCCGGGCACGTGGACCCGGAGCGCGTGCGGGCGGCCGGGCAGAAGCTGCTCGACCGGTACCCGAACCTGCGCTCCGCGTTCCTCTCCGGCGACGGCGGCGACCCGGTGCAGGTCGTGCCGGGCCACGTCGACCTGCCCTGGAAGCACGTCGACCTGAGCGGTCGGGGCGCGGCCGAACAGGACGCGGCGCTCGATGAGTTCCTCGCCGCGGACCGGGCCGACCAGCTCGACCCGACCCGGCCGCCGCTGCTCCGCCTCGCCCTGCTCACCTGCGGGCCGCAGGCGGCGAAGCTCATCATCACGGCGCACCACACCCTGTTCGACGGCTGGTCGTCGCCGCTGGTGATCACGGACCTGATCCGCCTGTACGCAGGGACCGAGGAGCTTCCCCCGGTCCGCAGCTACGGCGACTACCTGGCCTGGCTGTCGAAGCAGGACCGGGAGGTGTCGGCCGCCCGCTGGGCCGCCGAGCTCGAAGGGTTCGACCAGCCGACCCTGGTGGCCCCGAACGCCCCCGTCCAGGAGGCGGCGTCCGCCCTCGGACGCGTCGAGGTGCCCCTGTCGATCGACAAGGGGCGTGAACTCGCCCGCCGCGCCGCGGAGCTCGGGGTCACCCTGAACACGCTCCTCCAGGGCGCGTGGGGCATCCTCGTCTCGAAGCTGACCGGACAGCAGGACGTGGTGTTCGGCGCCGCCGTCAACGGCCGCCCGGCGGACGTGCTCGGTTCGGACGAGATGGTCGGCCTGTTCATCAACACGCTGCCGACCCGGGTGTTCAGCCGCCCCGACCGCAGCGTCGGCGAGGTCATCACCGAGCTGCAGAACCGGCAGACCGCCCTGCTCGACCACCACTACTACGGCCTCGCCGACATCCAGCGCGGCGTCGGCCTGCCCGCCCTGTTCGACACGATCGTGGTGTTCGAGAACTACCCGGTCGACCGCGAGGGCATGGTCGACGCGAACCTCGCCGCGGGCTTCCAGATCGACGCCATCCGGCCGTTCGCGGGCTCGCACTACCCGCTCACCCTCAACGCCTCGGACCCCTATCTGCGGCTCTCGCTCGACTACCAGAACAACCTCTACGACCGCGAGGCGGCCGAGGAGATCGCCGCTCGGCTCGTCCGCGTCCTGGAGCAGCTGCTCGTCGACCCGACCGTCCCGGTCAGCGCCGTCGAGGTGCTCGGCGAGGACGAGCGGGACTGGCTGGTCCGCCGGGTCAACGACACGGCGCGGCCGGTGGCCCCGGACACCCTGCCGGGCGCGTTCGAGGCCCAGGTGGCGCGCGACCCGGACCGCGTCGCGCTGATCGGCGAGCAGGAGCGCCTGACGTACGGCGAGTTCAACCGCCGTGCCAACCAGCTGGCGCACTGGCTGATCGAGCAGGGCGCGGGCCCCGAGCAGCTGGTCGCGGTGCGCGTCCCGCGCTCCGTGGACCTGATGGTGGCGCTCTACGCGGTGGTCAAGGCCGGCGCGGCCTACGTGCCGATCGACACCGAGCTGCCCGAGGACCGGGTGCGGCACGTCCTGGAGGGCGCGAAGCCGCTGCTCGTCCTCGACGAGAAGCTGCCGGACGTGTCCGGGTACTCGCAGGAGAACCCGCAGCGGGCGCTCTCGCCGGACCACGCCGCGTACGTGATCTTCACGTCCGGCTCCACCGGCGGCCCCAAGGGCGTGCAGGTGGCGCACCGTTCGATCATGAACCGGCTGAAGTGGGGCCTCGCGCACTTCGAGGTCGGCGTCGAGGACCGGGTCCTGCTCAGCACGTCGGCGAGCTTCGACGTGTCGGTGCCGGAGATCTTCGCGCCCCTGCAGGTCGGCGCGGCCGTGGTGATCGCGCGTCCGGACGGGCGCAGGGACCCGGCGTACCTGGCCGAGCTGATCCGGCGGGAGCGGGTGACCGGCGCGGACTTCGTGCCGTCCCTCCTCGAGGCGTTCGTCTCCGAGCCGTCGGCGAAGGAGTGCGACAGCCTGCGCTGGATCGAGGTCGCGGGCGAGGCGTTCCCCGCGAACCTCGCCAACAAGGTCACCGATCTGCTGCCCCACTGCGGTGTGCACAACCTGTACGGCCCCACCGAGGCGTCCGTGGAGGTCACGGCGTGGCAGCACGTGCCGGGCGCGGACCGGGTGCCGATCGGCGCGCCGGTCTGGAACACCCAGGTGTACGTGCTCGACCCGGCACTGCGTCCGGTCGCGCCGGGCGTCGCCGGTGAGCTGTACCTGGCAGGCACCGGGCTCGCCCGGGGCTACCTGGGCCAGCTCGGCCTGACCGCGAACCGCTTCGTCGCCTGCCCCTTCGGGGAGCCGGGGACCCGGATGTACCGCACCGGCGACCTGGTGCGGTGGAACCGGGACGGCCAGGTCGAGTACATCGGCCGGACCGACTTCCAGGTCAAGATCCGCGGGTTCCGCATCGAGCTCGCCGAGATCGAGTCGGCGCTGACCTCGCACCCGGACGTCGACAGCGCGGTGGTCGTGGTGCGCGAGGACCGCGCCGACGACCAGCGTCTGGTCGCGTACGTGGTGCCGGGCGGCGGCACGGCGGACACGGCGCTCGACCTCACGGCCCTGACGGACCTGGTCCGGGAGAACCTGCCCGAGTACATGGTCCCGTCGGCGATCGTGCCGCTCGCCAAGTTCCCGACGACACCGAGCGGCAAGCTCGACCGCAACGCGCTGCCCGCGCCGGACCACACGGAGGCCGCGACCGGACGAGGTCCGCGCAACCCCACCGAGGAAGTCCTCTGCCGGCTGTTCGCCGAGCTGCTCGGCGTGGCGGAGGTCGGCATCGACGTCGACTTCTTCGACCACGGCGGGCACTCGCTGCTCGCCACCCGCCTCACCGGCCGCATACGCAGCGAGCTCAACGTCGACGTGAAGGTCACGACGGTGTTCCGCAGTCCGACCGTCGCCCAGCTGGCGGAGCGGATCGAGAAGCTGTCCACGTCGAAGCGCCCCCAGCTGCGACAGATGAACGTGCAGGAGTAGCTCCGATGATTCCGTTGTCCTTTGCTCAGCGTCGGATGTGGTTCCTCCACCGTCTGGAGGGCCCGTCCGCGACCTACAACATCCCGTTCGTGCTGCGGCTCGAAGGGGCGCTGGACACGGCGGCCCTGGCCGCCGCCGTGACGGATGTCGTCACCCGGCACGAGAGCCTGCGCACCCTGATCGTCGAGGACGCGGAGGGCACGCCCGAACAGCGGGTCCTCTCCCCCGACGAGGCGGATCTCCAGGTCCCGGTGGTCGACGTGGCCGCGGACGCGGTGGAGGCCGCGACGCACGACCTCGCGTCCCGCGGGTTCGAGCTGGACACGGACCTCCCCCTGCGGACGACCGTCCTCCGGGTCGCTCCGCAGGAGCACGTGCTCGTGTTCGTGTTCCACCACATCGCCGCGGACGGGTCGTCGATGGCGCCCTTCCTGCGGGACCTGATGTCGGCGTACGCCGCTCGCCACCAGGGGAGCGCACCGGAGTGGACGCCGCTCGCGGTGCAGTACAAGGACTACACGCTCTGGCAGCAGCAGCTCCTCGGCGACGAGGACGACCCGGAGAGCGTCGTCGCCGAGCAGATGGAGTACTGGAAGCACGAGTTGGCCGGCGTGCCGCAGCCGGTCCAGCTTCCGCTGGACCGGCCGCGGCCGACCGTGGCGGGACACCACGGCGGCCACGTCGACTTCGAGCTGGAGCCCGATCTCGTCGGCCGCCTCGGCAAGCTGGCCGCGGACCGCGGCGCCACCGCGCCGATGGTCGCCCAGGCCGCGCTCGCGGTGCTGCTGCAGAAGCTGGGCGGCGGCGAGGACGTGACGGTCGGCAGCCCCATCGAGGGCCGCACCGACGAGGCCCTCGCCGACCTCATCGGGTTCTTCATCAACACCTGGGTGCTGCGCGCCGACCTGTCGCGCAACCCGTCGTTCGGCGACCTCCTTGAGCAGGTGCGGGACAAGTCCCTGGCCGCGTACGACAACCAGGACGTGCCGTTCGAGCGCCTGGTGGAGCTGCTCAACCTGGAGCGCTCCACCGCGTACACGCCGCTGTTCCAGGTGATGCTGGCCTGGCAGTTCGTGTGGCCCGAGATCGAGATGCCGGGCCTGCGGGTCACGCCGGTGCCCGCGGGCACCGAGACGGCGATGTACGACCTGTACTTCAACATCGTCCCGGACGCGACCGGGCGCGCCCACGGGCGGCTCGCGTACGCGACGGAGCTGTTCGACCACACCACGGCCGTCGACATCGTCGACCGCTTCGTGCGGATCCTGGAGCAGGCGGTCGCCGACCCGGGCGTACGCACCACGGACGTCGACGTGCTCGGTGACGACGAGCAGACGTGGCTGCTGCGCACGGCGAACGACACGGTCGAGCCGACCCTCGAGCAGGACCTGGTGGAGACCGTGCGCCGCCGGGCCGATGCGGCACCGGACGCGCTCGCCGTCATCGGCGAGGAGAAGTCCCTGACCTACGGGGAGTTGGAGGCGCGGGCCAACCGCCTCGCGCACTGGCTGATCGACCGCGGCGTGCGGTCGGAGTCGCTGGTGGCGGTCTCCCTGCCCCGGTCCGCGGACCTCGTGGTCGCGCTGCTCGCCGTCCTCAAGGCGGGCGCCGCCTACATCCCGATCGACCCCGACCACCCGAGCTCCCGGATCGACTACATCCTGGAGGACTCCCGCCCGGCGCTCGTCCTCGACGCCGACGCGCTGGTCGGCGCGGACCTCACCCCGTACGCGGACTCGGCGCCCGCCGTGCGCGTCGCGCCGGGGAACACCGCGTACGTCATCTACACCTCGGGCTCGACCGGCAAGCCGAAGGGCGTCGCGATCCCGCGCAGCGCCCTCGCCAACTTCCTCGCCACGATGAGCCGCCGGGTCCCGCTGTCGCCCGCCGACCGGTGGCTCGCGGTGACCACGGTGTCGTTCGACATCGCGGCACTGGAGCTGTACCTGCCGCTGATCTCCGGCGCGGCCGTCGTGCTCGCGGGCAAGGAGACCATCTCCGACCCGTCGGCCGTCGCGGCCGTGAAGCGCCGCCACGACGTCACCGTCGCGCAGGCCACACCGGCGTTCTGGCAGATGGTCCTCGCCCACGAGCCGGGCGTCGCGCGGGGCCTGCGCGTCCTGGTCGGCGGCGAGGCCCTGCCGACCCGCCTCGCCGAGACGCTGGCCGGCACGGCCGACGACGTGCTCAACGTGTACGGCCCGACCGAGACGACGATCTGGTCGACCATGGCGCCCGTCGAGGCGGGCGCCGGCGTGGCGATCGGCGCGCCGATCGGCAACACCCAGGTGTACGTCCTCGACTCGGGCCTGCGCCCGGTGCCGCGGGGCGTGCAGGGCGACCTGTACATCGCCGGTGACGGCCTGGCGCGGGGCTACTTCGGCCGGTCCGCGCTGACCTCCGAGCGGTTCGTTGCCTGCCCGTTCGGTCCCGCGGGGGCGCGGATGTACCGCACCGGTGACCTGGTGCGCTGGGGCAGGGACGGGCGTCTCGAATACGTCGGGCGCAGCGACTTCCAGGTGAAGGTCCGCGGCTTCCGGATCGAGCTGGGCGAGATCGAGCACGTCCTCGCCGGGCACCCCGATGTGGCGCAGGCCGTCGTCGTGGTCCGCGAGGACAAGCAGGACGACAAGCGCCTCGTCGGCTACGTGGTGCCCGAGCGGAACGCCGCGGCGGCCGGGACCGACGCCGAGGCGGACGCGTTCGCCCCGCTGCTCGCCGAACTGCCCGAGTACGTGCGCGGGCTCCTGCCCGAGTACATGGTGCCGTCCGCGCTCGTACCGCTGGCGGAGATCCCGCTGACGCCGAACGGCAAGGTGAACCGGCTCGCGCTGCCGGTGCCCGACTACGCGCAGGTGTCGACGGGACGGGCGCCGCGGGGCCAGCGCGAGGAGACCCTCTGCGCGCTGTTCGCCGAGGTGCTCGGCCTGGAGACGGTCGGCATCGACGACGACTTCTTCGCCAGCGGCGGCGACAGCATCCGCTCCATCCAGGTCGTCGCGCGCGCCAAGACCCGCGGCACCGTGGTCACCGTGCGGGAGATCTTCGAGCACCGCACGGTCGCCCGGCTCGCGGAGCTGGTGGACGCGCGCGACGGCGGGCAGGACGCGCGGGGCCCGGTCCTGGCCGAGCTGCCGGGCGGCGGCGTCGGCTGGGCGCCGCTGACCCCGATGGCCGCGCACGTGCTCGCGCTCGGCGGCGGCATCGGACGGTTCTCCATGTCCGGGCTGCTCACGCTGCCCGAGACCATCGACCGCGCCGGTCTCGTCGCCACCGTGCAGGCCGTCATCGACCGGCACGACGTGCTGCGCTCCCGGCTCGACCGGAAGCGGCCGGGCCTGGCGATCGAGCCGGTCGGCAGCGTCGACGCCGCCGCGCTGCTGCGCGAAGTCCCCGGTGACGACGCCGACGTGGCCGCCGAGCTGGACGCGGCCGCGGGCCGCCTCGACCCCGACGCGGGCGTCATGGCGCAGTTCGTGTGGCTCACCTCCGCCACGGGCGCGGGCCGGCTCCTGATCGTGCTCCACCACCTGGTCGTCGACGGGGTGTCGTGGCGCATCCTCGTACCGGACCTGATCGCCGCCTGGCAGCGGATCAGGGACGGCCGCGCCCCGGAAGGGGCCGTGGCGGGCACCTCGCTGCGCCGCTGGGCGCACGCCCTGGTCGACGAGGCGGCCCGGCCCGAGCGCGCGGCGGAACTGCCCGCGTGGCAGGAGATCCTGCGCGGCGACGAACCCGTCCTCGGAGCACGGGAGTTGGACCGGACCCGCGATGTCGCGGCCACCGTCGACACGGTGCGGGTCCAGGTCCCGGCGGAGGTCACGCGGACCCTTCTGGACACGGTGCCCTCGGTGTTCCGCGCCGGTGTCGACGACGGGCTCCTCGCCGGTCTCGCCCTGGCGCTCGCCCGCTGGCGCGCGACGCGGGGTGCGGCCGGGACCTCGACGTCCTCGACGCTGGTGCGCCTCGAAGGGCACGGCCGTGCGGAGCAGGTGGCGCCGGGCGCCGACCTGTCGGGCACGGTCGGCTGGTTCACCTCGCTGTTCCCGGTGCGCCTCGACCTGGCGGGCATCGACGTGGCGGACGCGTTCGCCGGCGGTCCGGCCGCGGGCAAGGCGCTCAAGGCCGTCAAGGAGCAGGCGCGTGCGGTGCCGGGCGACGGCATCGGCTACGGCCTCCTGCGCCACCTCAACCCGGAGACCGCCGCCGCGCTCGCCGGGGAGCGGGAGCCGCAGATCGGGTTCAACTACCTGGGGCGGACCTCCGGCGCGGACATCCCCGAGGACCTGCGGGGCCTTGGCTGGGCGCCCGACACCACGCACCAGGACCTGATCGCCGCGCCGGACCAGGACATGCCGGTCCTCTCGGCCCTGGAGATCAACGCCCTGGCCACGCCCGCCCGCACCGGTGACGAGCTCACCGGCGGAGACCTTGCCGCCGAAGAGCTCACCGCCTACTTCGGCTTCCCCACCGGCGTGCTCTCCCGCGAGGACGTGACCGAGCTCGCCGACCTGTGGGTCCAGGCGCTCACCGCCCTGGCCCGGCACGCCGCGACCCCCGAGGCCGGTGGCCTCACCCCGAGCGACGCGCCCCTGGTCGCCGTGAGCCAGCCGGAGATCGACACCTGGGAGGCCGGGTTCGGCAGGCTCGCCGAGATCTGGCCGACGACCCCGGCGCAGTCCGGAATGCTGTTCCACACGGCACTCGCCGACGCGTCGTTCGACCCGTACCACATGCAGATGGTCTTCCACCTGACCGGCGAGGTCGACCCGGAGCGGATGCGCCGGGCCGGGCAGGCGCTCCTCGAGCGCTACCCCAGCCTCCGCGGGGCGTTCGTCAACCGGACCGACGGCGAGGTCGTGCAGGTGGTGCCGGCGGCGGGGACGACCCTGCCCTGGCGGCACCTCGACCTGACCGCGGCCGGTGAGGCGGAGCGGACCGAGAAGTTCGAGCGGTTCCTCGCCGACGACCGGGCCGCCCACTTCGACACGGGCACCCCGCCGCTGATCCGCCTCGCGCTCGTCGTCCTCGAGTCCGGCCGCGCCGAATTCGTGATGACCTGCCACCACACGCTGCTCGACGGCTGGTCCATGCCGCTGCTCATGCGGGACCTGCTGCTGCTCTACGCGTCCCACGGCGACCCGGCGGGTCTGCCCGGCACGCGCAGCTACGGCGAGTTCCTGGCCTGGCGTGCCCAGCAGGACCAGGCGGAGTCCGCCCGCGTGTGGGCCGCCGAGCTCGACGGGGTCGAGGAGCCGACGCTGCTCGCCCAGGGCGCCGAGGCCGCGGGCGAGGGCGGCGTCGACGAGGTCGAGATCGCGCTGCCGGTCGACGAGGCGCGCGAACTGGCGCGCCGGGCCGCCGAGTTGGGCGTCACCGTCAACACCCTCGTCCAGGGTGCCTGGGGGCTGCTGCTCGGCCAGCTCACCGGCCGCCAGGACGTGGTGTTCGGCGCCACCGTCTCCGGGCGCCCGCCCGAGGTGGCGGACGTCGACTCGATGGTCGGCATCTTCATCAACACCCTTCCCGTACGCGTCGAGTACGGGCCCGGCGACACCCTCGCCGCGGTCCTCGACCGGCTGCAGAGCCGGCAGGCCGGTCTCATGGAGCACCACTACTACGGGCTCACCGAGATCCAGCAGTCCGTGGGCCTGCAGTCCCTCTTCGACACGCTGGTCGTCTTCGAGTCGTACCCGATCGACCGGGAGGGCCTGAGCGAGGCCACCGACGCCGCGGACGGCATCGCCTTCACCGGCCTCACCCCGTCCACGGCCACCAACTACCCGCTGGCCCTGATGGCGGCGGCCGAGCCGCACCTCCAGCTGATGTTCCAGTACGCGCCGGACGTCTTCGACCGGGCCACGGTCGAGGTGTTCGCGGACCGCCTCGTGCGCGTCCTGCGGCAGCTGGCGGCCGGTCCCGAGCTGAAGGTCGCCGACGTCGACGTCCTGACCCCGGCCGAACGCGACCGGCTGCTCGGCGAGTTCAACGACACGGCCGCCCCGACCCCGGACATCACGATCCACGGCCTCGTCGAGGCGCAGGTGGCCCGGACCCCGGACGAGGTCGCCGTGGTCACCGAGGGCGAGTCGCTCACGTACCGCGAGGTCAACGAGCGGGCCGACCGCCTGGCGCGCGACCTCGCCGGGCGCGGCGTGGGCCCGGAGTCGGTGGTCGCGGTGTCGCTGCCGCGCTCCGCGGACCTGGTCGTCGGGCTGCTCGCGGTCCTGAAGGCGGGCGCCGCGTATCTGCCGGTCGACCCCAAGTACCCCAGCCACCGCCTGGAGGCGATCTTCGGGGAGGCCCGGCCGCGCCTGGTCCTGACGGACTCCGCGACGGTCGACGTGCTGCCCCGGCACGACGCCCCGGACGTCCTGCTCGACAAGCTCGACCTGTCCGGGGACGTCCCCGGCCCCGAACCGACCGTGCACGCCGGGCAGTTGGCGTACGTGATGTACACCTCCGGCTCCACGGGCAAGCCCAAGGGCGTCGCCATCACCCACGCGAACGTGGTCAACGGCGTGCTGCGGCTCGCCTCCCACGTGGGCATGGAGCAGGGCAAGCGACTCCTCGCGGGCACGTCGATCAACTTCGACGTGTCGGTGTTCGAGATCTTCACGACCCTCGGGCACGGCGGCGTCGTCGAACTGGTCAGGGACGTCCTGGTCCTGGGCGAGCGGAAGGGCTGGAGCGGCGCCGTCATCTCCACCGTGCCGTCGGCCTTCGCCGAGCTCGTCGACGACATCGCCGCCCGCACCAGCGTGGAGACGGTCGTCCTCGCGGGCGAGGCCCTGCCCTCGTCGCTCATCGAGAAGGTGCAGGGCGCCTTCCCGGGAGTGCGGGTCGTCAACGCCTACGGCCAGAGCGAGTCGTTCTACGCCACCGCCTTCACCGTCTTGGACGGGGCGCGGGTCCAGGCGGGCAGCGCGCCCGTCGGCACCCCGCTCGGCAACATGCGGACCTACGTCCTCGGCGCGGGACTGACGCCGGTGCCGCCGGGCGCGGTCGGCGAGCTGTACGTCGGCGGGAACGTGGGCCGCGGCTACCAGGGCCGCGCCGAGCTGACCGCCGACCGCTTCGTCGCCGACCCGTACGGCCCCGCGGGGTCGCGCATGTACCGCACCGGTGACCTGGCCCGCCTCAACGCCGACGGCCAGCTGGAGTACGTGGGCCGCGGGGACGCGCAGATCAAGGTGCGCGGCTTCCGCGTCGAGCCGGGCGAGGTCGAGGCCGCGGTCACCGCGCACCCCGACGTCGCCCAGGCCGCCGTCGTCGCACGGCAGGGAGCGGGCAGCAGCAAGCAACTCGTCGCGTACGTGGTGCCGTCGGGGCAGGCGGAGTCCGAGGGGATCCGCCGGTTCGTCGCCGAACGGCTGCCCGAGTTCATGGTGCCGTCGGCCTTCGTGCTGATGGACCGGCTGCCGCTGATGCCCAACGGCAAGCTGGACCGGGCCGCGCTGCCCGAGCCGGAGTTCACCGGGGCGCCCTACCGCGCGCCCCGCAACGCCCGTGAGGAGACCCTGACCGGGCTGTTCGCCGAGGTGCTCGGCCTGGAGCGGGTCGGCATCGACGACAGCTTCTTCGAGCTCGGCGGTCACTCGCTGCTCGCCACGCGGCTGATCAGCCGCGTCCGTGCCGAGATGGGGATCGAGATACCCATCCGCAAGATCTTCGATTTGCCGACGGTGGCCGCGCTCGCGCCGTGGTCGGAACAACCGGCTGCTCCCCGTCGCCCCCGTTTGCGCAAGATGATCGTAGAGGAGTAAGACAATGATTCCGCTGTCATTCTCACAGCGCCGTTACTGGTTCCTGCACCAGCTCGAGGGTGGGGAGACCTGGAACATGTCGGCGGCGTTCCGGCTGACCGGGGCGCTGGACCAGGACGCCCTCGGCGCGGCGCTCCGCGACGTGGTCGAGCGGCACGAGATTCTGCGCACCACCTACGTCGCGAACGAGGACGGGGAGCCCCACCAGCGGATCCTGCCGTTGGCGGAGGCGTTCGAGCAGGCGCGGCTGCCGGTGGTCGAGGTGGCGTCGGACAAGGTGGACAGCGCGGTCGACGAGGCCGTCGCGCACGGATTCGACCTGGCGACCGAGATCCCGTTCCGGGCGAGCCTGCTGCGCTGCTCCGCCGATGAGCACGTCCTCGTCATGATCATCCACCACATCGCCACGGACGGCAGCTCGGGCGCGCCCCTGGCCCGGGACCTGGCGACGGCCTACACCGCCCGCCGCGCGGGCGGGGCCCCGGAGTGGGAGCCGCTGCCCGTCCAGTACAAGGACTTCACGCTGTGGCAGCGCGAGGTGCTCGGCGACGTGAACGACCCGGGCAGCCTCGCCGCGGCGCAGCTCGACTACTGGCGCAAGGAGCTCGCCGGGATCCCGCAGCCGCTGACCCTGCCGCTCGACCGCCCGCGGACCGACGAGGTGAACACCGAGGGCGACGCCGTCGCCTTCACGGTGAAGCCGGAGACCGCGGCCGGCCTGGAGAAGCTGTCCGCCGAGCGCGGCACGTCCATGTCGATGATCCTCCAGGCGGCCATCGCGGTGCTGCTGAGCAAGCTCGGCAGCGGTGACGACGTGCCGATCGCCACGCCGATCGCCGGGCGCACCGACGAGGCGATGGCCGATCTGATCGGCTGCTTCGTCAACAACCTCGTGATGCGCGTGGACCTCTCCGGCGACCCGTCGTTCACCGACCTGCTCGCGCAGGTGCGGGACAAGTCGCTCGCGGCGTACGAGAACCAGGACCTGCCGTTCGACCTGCTCGTCGAGTCGATCAACCCCGACCGCTCGATCGCGCACAAGCCGCTGTTCCAGGTGATGTCCGGCTGGCAGAACTACGAGCGGCCGACGCTCGAACTGCCGGGGCTCAAGGTGGAGTTCCAGCAGGCCCTGAACGCCAAGACCATGGTCGACATGTACTTCAGCATGGGCCTGGACGAGTCGGGGACCGTGCACGGCGACATCCAGTACGGCACCGACCTGTTCGACCGGGACACGGTCGAGGCCATCGCGGCGCGGTTCGAGAGCGTCCTTGAGCAGGTCGTCGCGAACCCGGACATGAGCGTCGGCGACGTCGACGTGTTGCGTGCGGGGGAGCGCGAGCGGCTGCTCGTGGAGGTGAACGACACCGCGGAGCCGACCCTGGAGCACGGCCTCGTGGAAGCGGTGCGCCGCCAGGTCGAGGCGACCCCCGACGCGACCGCCCTCATCGGCGTCGAGGAGACCCTCACCTACCGGGAGCTGGAGGCGCGCTCGAACCGCCTCGCGCACTGGCTGGTCGATCGCGGCGTGCGGCCCGAGTCGCTGGTCGCTGTGTGCCTGCCCCGGACCGTCAACCTGATGGTGGCGCTCCTCGCGGTCCTGAAGTCCGGCGGCGCCTACGTCCCGGTCGACCCCGACCACCCGCAGTCCCGCATCGACTACGTCCTCAAGCAGGCGGACCCGGTCCTGGTCCTCGACGCCGACACGCTGGCCGGCGCGGACTACGCGAGCTACCCGGAGACGGCACCCGAGGTGACGGTCCGGCCGGACAACACCCAGTACGTGATCTACACGTCGGGTTCGACGGGCGCCCCGAAGGGCGTGGCGATCCCGCGCGGCGCGGTGGCGAACTTCATCGCCTCGGTGCGGCGGCGGTTCCCGCTGACGGCCGCGGACCGGATGCTGTTCAGCACGACCGTGTCGTTCGACATGGCCAACACCGAGCTGTGGCTGCCGTTCGTCTCCGGCGCGACCATGGTGATGGCCCGCAAGGGCACCGTCACCGACCCGAAGTCCGTGGTCGAGCTGATCCGCCGCCACGACGTCACCGTGGTGCAGGCCACGCCCGCGTTCTGGCAGATGGTCCTGACGCGTGAGCCGGAGGCCGCGAAGGGCCTGCGGATCATCACCGGCGCCGAGGCCGTGCCGCAGCGCCTCGCCGAGGCCCTGGCGGACCAGGCCGTCGAGGTGGGCAACTGGTACGGCCCGACCGAGACGACGACGTGGTCGACCATGGCGCCCGTCAAGGCGGGCGCGGGCGTGGCGATCGGCACGCCGATCGGGAACACCCAGGTGTACGTGCTCGACGCGCGGCTGCACCCGGTCGCGCCCGGCGTGCAGGGCGAGCTGTACATCGGCGGCGACGGCATGGCCCGCGGCTACCAGGGCCGGCCCGACATGACCGCGGAGCGGTTCGTGCCGTCCCCGTTCGGCCCCGCGGGCGCGCGGATGTACCGCACCGGTGACCTGGTGCGCTGGAACAAGAACGGCCAGCTGGAGTACGTCGCGCGCACCGACTTCCAGGTGAAGATCCGCGGCTTCCGCATCGAGCTGGGCGAGATCGAGCACGTCCTCGCCGGGCACGCCGACGTGGCGCAGGCCGTCGTCATCGTGCGCGAGGACACCCCGGACGACAAGCGCATCGTCGGCTACGTGGTGCCCAAGTCCCGGGTCGGCGCGGCCGACGACGCCCCGGCGGAGGACTTCGGCCCGCTGCTCGCCGAGCTCACCGAGTCCGTGCGCGACCGGCTCCCGGACTACATGATGCCGTCCGCGCTCATCCCGCTGTCGGAGATCCCGCTGACGCCGAACGGCAAGCTCGACCTGCGGGCGCTGCCGTCGGAGCACGTCACGGAGACCGTGGTCAGCGAGGGGCCGCGCGACATCCACGAGGAGAAGCTGTGCGGCTTCTTCGCCGAGCTGCTCGGCAAGGAGCAGGTCGGCATCCACGACGACTTCTTCCAGCTCGGCGGGCACTCGCTCATGGCCACCCGGCTCAGCGTGCGCATCCGCAAGGAGTTCGGCGTCGACATGCCGCTGCGCACGATCATCAAGTACCCGACGGTGGCCGAGCTGGCCTCGCTGGTGCTCATCGGCGGCATCCCGACGGACGACCAGGACCCGTTCGCGGTCGTGCTTCCGCTGAACACCGACCCCGGTACGGGCAAGGAGCCCCTGTGGTTCTTCCACGGCGGCGGCGGCCTCGGCTGGGCGTACTTCAGCTTCGTGACGCACGTGCAGGACCGGGCGGCGTACGCCCTGCAGTCCCGCGGCTCCAACGGCGTGGACCAGCTGGCAGGCTCCGTGGAGGAGATGGTCGAGGACTACGTCGACGAGATGCTGAAGATCCAGCCGGAGGGCCCCTTCCACCTCGTCGGCTGGTCCTACGGCGGCACCGTCGTGCAGGCCGTCGCGGAGCTCCTCGACCGGCGCGGGCACGAGGTCGCCCTCACGGCGATCCTGGACTCCATGCCCGGCGGGCACGGGTTCACGGAGTTCCACGCAGGCAAGACCCTGGACGACTACCGGTCGGAGCTGGAGGAGTTCTTCGGCCAGTACATCGGCACCGACAACCAGCAGGACTTCCTGGACCGGATGTCGAAGGTGCTCGCCAACAACACGAACCACATCATGAAGTTCGAGTCGCCGGTCTACCGCGGTGACGTGCTGTTCTTCAGCGCGACGAACAAGGACGAGCTGTACGCGCACCTGTGGGAGCCGCACGTCCTCGGCGACATCGAGGTGCACGACGTGTTCGCCATGCACCACGACATGAACATGCCCGCGCCCGTGGCGGAGGTCATGGAGGTCATCAACCGCAAGCTGGCGGCGGAGTGACCGGCGACCGGTCGCGCGGAGCAGGTTCTACGAAGTGACGAAGCATCGAATGGATGATTGGGGTTGGTCGGGGTGAGTGCACCCGGCATGTCCGCGGACGACGGGAACGGGACCGCGCTGCTGTGCGTCCCGTTCGCGGGAGCGGGTCCGTCGTTCTTCCACCCGTGGCGCGAGCTGGCCGGCGACCGGTGGCGGGTGACCTCCGTCGAACTGCCCGGCAGGGAGCGGCGGATCATGGAGACGCCGTACCGGAACGTGGTCGAGGCGGCCAAGAACGAGATCGACGGCATCGTCGCCGACCTCGGTGAGGGCACGCGGACCGTGCTGTTCGGGCACAGCCTGGGCGCGGTGCTCGCGTACGAGTTCGCGCACCTGCTGAGCGCGCGCGGCGTGCAGGTGGAGCGCCTGGTCGTCAGTGGCTCGCCGGGTCCGTGGACCCAGCGCGAGCGGCGGGCGACGGGGCTGCAGGACGATGAATTCCTCGCCCGCGTCGAGGAGTTCGCGGGCTTCAGGCACGAGGCCCTCGACCACCCGGAGATGCGGGAGCTGATCCTCCCCATGCTCCAGGCCGACTGCGAGATGCACGAGAACTACGTCCCGAGCACCGACGAACGGGTGTCGGTGCCGATCACCTCGCTGCGCGGCGACGACGACGGCCTGGTCACCGCCGAAGAGGCGCAGCAGTGGCGGGACGCGACCACGGGCGAATTCAACTACGTGGAGTTCCCCGGCGGTCACATGTACCTGGTCGACCAGGGCCGGGAGGTCCTTGACGTGATCGAGGCGGAGTCCGCCCGCGGTCGCTAGCTCGGCACGGAGCCGTCGCCCGCGGGTCACGCCCCGGGCCGGCCGGCGGTGAGATGGCACAGCGCCATGTCATCGGTGGCCGTGTCAGGGGCGTGACAGGCCGGTGTCAGGCACGCGCGGAAAGTGGAGGCATGAGTAGTTCAGCCATCGCAGTTTCAGGGCTGCGCAAGACATTCGGCGACAAGGTCGTGCTCGACGGCATCGACTTCGAGGTCGCCGCGGGATCGGTCTTCTCCATGCTCGGCCCGAACGGGGCGGGCAAGACGACGACGGTGAACGTCCTGGCGACCTTGCTGAAGGCCGACGCGGGGACGGTGCGCGTCGCCGGGCACGACGTGGCGACCGCGACCAAGCAGGTGCGCTCGGCCATCGGCGTGACCGGGCAGTTCGCCGCGGTGGACGAGCTGCTCTCGGGCCGCGAGAACCTGCAGCTGATGGCGGACCTCAAGCGCGTGGGATCCGGCGGTCAGCTGGTCGACCGCCTCCTCGAGCGGTTCGACCTCCAGGAGGCGGCGGACAAGCTGTCGTCGACCTACTCCGGCGGCATGCGCCGGAAGCTGGACCTGGCGATGACGCTGGTCGGCAACCCGCAGATCATCTTCCTCGACGAGCCGACGACGGGCCTCGACCCGCGCAGCCGGCGCACGATGTGGGGGATCGTCCGCGAGCTGGTGGCCGACGGCACCACCATCTTCCTCACCACCCAGTACCTGGAGGAGGCCGACCAGCTCGCCGACCAGATCGTCGTGCTCGACCAGGGCCGGCTCGTCGCCCAGGGCACCGCCGAGGAGCTCAAGCGCCAGGTGCCGGGCACCCACGTCCGGCTCCGGTTCGCCGACCTCGACGAGGTCGACGCGGCGGCGCGGATCCTGGACGGGGCCACGAGGGACGACGAGGAGCTGACCCTGCGGGTGCCCAGCGACGGTCAGTCGAAGTCGCTGCGGGCCCTGCTCGACCGGCTCGACGAGCACACGATCAACGCCCAGGAGTTCTCCGTGCACACACCGGACCTCGACGACGTCTTCCTCGCCCTGACCGGGCGCACGAGCACGGAGGCGAGCGCACAGTGAGCAGTGTCTCCACGGCGTTGACCGACTCGACGATCATGCTGCGCCGCAATCTGAAGCACACCGTGCGGAACCCGCTCGTGCTCTTCAACGCGGTCCTGTTCCCGATCGTGATCATGCTCCTGTTCGTCAAGGTGTTCGGCGGCGCCTTCAGCGTCGGTGGCGACTACGTCGACTACGCGACGCCGGGCATGCTCGTGATGGCCGTCAGCTACGGCCTCGGGTCCACCGCGGCGGCCGTGAACGACGACATGTCGAAGGGCATCATCAACCGCTTCAAGGCCATGGACGTGTCCCGCGGTGCCGTCCTCACCGGGCAGGTCGTCGTCACCACGGTGCGCTGCCTGGTGGCCAACACGGCCATCATCGGGGTGGCCTTCGCGATGGGGTTCGACCCGGAGGCGAGCGCCCTCGACTGGCTCGGCGTCCTCGGCCTCGTCATCCTCGTCACCTTCGGGGCCAGCTGGCTCACCGTCGCCCTCGGCCTCGCCGCCAAGACCGCGGAGTCGGCGGGCCTCGCCACCGTGCCGCTGATCATGCTGCCGTTCCTGAGCAGCGCGTTCGTGCCCGCGGACACGATGGGGGCCGGTGTGCGGCAGTTCGCGGAGTACCAGCCCTTCACACCGATCATCGAGACGCTGCGCGGGCTGCTCGAGGGCGACCCGTCGAGCGGCGACGCGATCGCGGCCGTCGCCTGGTCCGTCGGGCTCGCCGTCGTCGGCTATGTGTGGGCGGTCTCCACGTTCAAGAAGCGGGCGTGACCTCGTTGTCCAAGAGCGAGCGTGATCACGTTCAAGAAGCCAGCGTGGCCTCGACCAGCTGAGACCAGCTGATCCGTGCCCCCTCCCGAGCCGCCTCGGCGAAACCCCGGTCGCCGAGGCGGCGCCGCGCTGTCCGCTCGATCCGGGCCGCGTCCGGATGGGAGCGGTCCCGCAGCCCCCGTACGCCCGTGCTCGCCGCGAGCAGCCGTGCGGCCTGCGCGTGCTCGTCGCGGCGCAGCGCCAGGTCCGCGACCCCGAGGAGCACCTGCGCGAGCATCGGCGCGTGTCCCGCCTCGGACGCCGCCGCGCAGGCCGCCGCGCGGTGCGCTCGGGCCTCGCCGATGTCGTCGGCGAGGTAGCCGAGCAGGTCGTGGGTGACGGCACGGATGTGCGGCCGCCGCGCTTCGTCGCCCAGGGCGGCCCGCGCGACGCCGAGTTGCCGGTGCGCCTCGTCCACGTCGCCGTCCCACCGGGCGAGCTCCGCCTGCGCGAGGGCCAGCTCGGCGAGGGCGTCCGGCCAGGTGACCCGCTCCGCGTACCGCCGCGCCTCGGCCAGGGCGGCCGCGCCCGCTTCCGCGTCGCCGAGGAGCCGGTACAGCTGCGCCTGCCGCGACCGCATGCGGATGATGTCCTCGGTGGCACCGACCTCGGTGACCACGGCTATCGCCTGTTCGTAGTGCGCGCACGCTGCGGCGAACTCACCGCGTACGGCGATCCGGTCCGCCAGCTCGCTCAGGGCGAACGAGATCCCGAACCGCTCGCCGAGCGCCCGGAACTCGGCGAGCGCCCGCTCCAGGTACGCGTCCGCTTCCCGCCCGTGCCGGCCGAGCATGATCCGCATCTTGCCCAGGTGCAGCCGGGCGAGGGCACGCGCCCAGGGGTCCTCGTCGTCGAGGAGCGGCTCGAACGCGGGCAGGAACGCGTCCGGCTCCTGCAGCATGCGCTCCAGCGGGGCGACGAACCCGATCAGGGGGTGGCGGCACCGGCTGCGCCGGCTGAACGCGTACGCCTGGTGGATCCACTCCGCGGCCCGGTGCTCGTCGCCGGGACCCGACGTCACGAACAGCACGCCGAGCGCGTACACCGTGGCCCGGACGTCGTCGGTCACCTCGCCGGGCGTCCCGGTGGCCGCGGTGATCAGCTCCATGCCCTCGGTCTTGTGCCCGCTGAGCCACCAGTACCAGCCCGCGCCCGCCGCGAGCCGCATCGCCGCCTGCGCCTCACCGGCCGCGAGCGCGCCGCGCATCGCCGCGCCGATGTTGTCGTGCTCGGCCTCCAGCGTGGCCAGCCAGTCCAGTTGCTCGGCGCGGCGCAGGTGCGGCTCCGCGGTCTCGGCGAGCTCGGTGAAGCAGGCCAGGTGCGCGCGGCGCGCCCGGTCGGACTCGCCCGCCTCCGCGAGCCGGTGCCGCGCGTACTCCTCGATCGTGCCGGTCATGCGGTAGCGCGGGGCGCCCGTGCCCTCGGCGAGCAGCAGCGACTTCTCGGTCAGCGCGGTGAGCAGTTCGAGCACCTGGTCCTGCTCGACGGCGGCGCCCGCGGGGCCCGCGGGTCCCGCGCAGACCCGTTCGGCCGCCTCCAGGCCCGCCCCGCCGGAGAACACCGAGAGCCTGCGCAGGACCACGCGCTCGGCGTGGGTGAGCAGCTCCCAGCTCCAGTCGACGGCGGCGCGCAGCGTCCGGTGCCGGGGGAGTGCGGTGCGGCTGCCGCCGGTCAGGAGGCGGAACCGGTCGTCGAGCCGGGCCGCGAGCTGGTCGATGGACAGGGTGCGCAGGCGGGCCGCGGCCAGCTCGATCGCCAGCGGGATCCCGTCGAGGGCCCGGCACACGCGTGCCGTCGTCGCCAGGGTGCGGGCGTCGGCCGCGAGGTCCCTGTGCACGGCCCCGGCCCGGTCCCGCAGCAGCTGGACGGCGGGCGACGACGCGATCTCGGCGGGGCTCGCGTCCTGCGACGGCAGGGCGAGCGGTTCGACGGGCCACAGGGCTTCGCCGGTGATGCCGAGCGGTTCGCGGCTCGTCGCCAGGATCCGCAGCCCCCGGCACTCCCCGAGCACCCGGTGGGCGAACACCGCCGCGGACTCGATCACGTGCTCGCAGTTGTCCAGGACGAGCAGCGCGTCGCGCTCGCGGACCGCGGCGACGAGCCGGTCCGTCAGGTCCGCGTTCGAGGCCCCGCCGAGCAGCGCGTCACGCAGGCCGAGCCCGGCGAGCGTCGACCGCGCCACGTCGGCCACGTCGCCGTTCGCACGGATCGAGGCGAGCTCCACCAGCCAGGCCCCGTCGGGCAGTTCGCCGAGCAGCGCCCGCGCGGTCTCCGCAGCGAGGCGGGACTTGCCCGCGCCGGCGGGTCCGATGACGGTGGTGAGCCGGTGTTCGCCGAGGAGCCCGCGGACGGCGGCGATGTCGGCGGCCTTGCCTACGTACGTGGTCAGTTCGGCGCGGAGGTTGGTCCTGCGGGGCGCCTCCTGGGGCTGCGGCTGGGGCTGCGACTGCGGCTCACCGCGCGCCGGGTCGACGCGGCCTGGCGCGCCGCGTCCGAGGCCGCCCTGCCCTGACCGACCACCCCCCAAGCCTTCTGGTCCCGGCCCCGGCGGATCGCCCGCCGAACCGCCCCGCCCCAAGTCCCCCCGTAACAAGGCGACATGGAGCGCGTCCAGCTCCGGCGAAGGGCCGACGCCGAGCGCGTCCGCCAGGGCCCTCCGGGTGCGCTGGTACGCGAGGAGCGCCTCGCTGTCGCGTCCTGCCGCGACCAGGGCGCGCATCAGGGCGGCGACGAGCCGTTCCCGGAGCGGGTGCGCGGCCACCGCGTCGGTCAGCTCCGTGACCATCTCCGCGCCGCGTCCGAGGCCCGCCTCCGCGTCGAACCGCTCCTCCATGGCGGTCAGGCGCAGCTCGTCGAGCCGGACGACCGCGGCCTTGAACACGGCGCTGTCCAGGCCGACGTCCTGCATGGCCGTACCGCGCCACAGCCCGAGGGCCTCGCGCAGCAGCCGCACCCGCCGGGACGCGTCCTCGGTGCGCAACCGCCCCGCCACGACGAGGCGTTCGAACCGCACGGCGTCGACGGCGTCGGGCGCCACCGTGAGCCGGTAGCCGTCCGCCTGGCCCTCGACCACCCCGTCCGGCAGGGCCTTGCGCAGCCGGGAGGCCAGACGCTGCAGGGCGTTCGTCGCGTCGGCGGGCGGGTGCTCGCCCCAGATCCAGTCGACGAGCGACGCCTTCGGGACCGCGCGCCCCGGCCGGAGCGCGAGGGCGATGAGGAGGCCGCGCAGCCGCACGCCCGGTACGTCGACCGCGCCGCCGTCGTCGGTGTGAACCTCGAACGGACCCAGCATCCCGATCTGCACCCGCTGATTTTGTCACGGCCGCCCCCGCGTGCCGATGCCGCGTGAAACGGGATGACTCGCCCGTAAGCGCAAGGAATCACCAAAAATCAAGGAAAGCACGGTGAAAATCCAATGAACAGGGTGTCCCGCTGACGGGACACACCACATCGCCGCGCACCGCAAGGGGTGGGCCGGGAAATCGAAGCCCCGGCAGGAACCCGACAGGAATAAATAAGAAGGCAAGAAGGCGAGAAGGCGCCGATTATGGCCGGGCATTACAGTCCTGACTGTCCTGTCGGCGGGACATGCGCCGCCCGGCAGGATGTCCGCCCTGTCCTCTCTTGCTCTGGGTTTCCCCGGCCACTTACGTTGGCGTCGCGGCACGGATGTCGGCCGCGTTCTCAACCTCGCCCGGCCGGCGGGCACCGGACACCACCAGCACGGTGTGAGCCGATGGGAATCACGAGACACTCGTCCGGCCATTCAGGGATCGTCCCGCCGGCGGGACAGCGCAAACGGGCCCGTGCAAACAGGCCCGTGTAAATGAGACCGTGAAAAAGGGTCCCTGCGGGCGGGAATTCCCATTCAGCGGAGAAAGGAAAGGCTGGCAATGGCGTCTGAATCACAAGCCGCGCCCACGGGTGCCCCGGAGGCGCTCGTGAAGGAGATCTCCGCGCTGTGGGGGGAACACCTCAACGGCCGCGCGGTCGGGGCGGACGACGACTTCTTCGAGCTCGGCGGCAATTCGCTGATCGGCATCAAGATCATCGACAGGGTGACCGAGGAGTACGGCGTCGAGCTGTCCGTACGCGACTTCTACCTGGCGCAGACCCCGGCCCGCGTCGCCGAGCTGATCGAGCAGGGGAGGGCGAAGGCGTGAGGCTGACGCCGGGTCCCGCGCGTGACATCGACCTCGACCGCGTCGACCTGTTCGACCTGGACCTCTACTCCTACGGCGATCCGCACCCGATCTGGGACGTGATGCGGGAGCAGGCTCCCGTGCACCACCAAGTGCTCCCGGACGGCCGGGAGTTCTGGTCGGTGACCCGGTACGAGGACGTGTGCCGGGTGCTCGGCGATCACCGGGAGTTCACCTCGGAGCGCGGCACCACGCCCACCCACGTCGGCATCGACGACCCCGCGGCGGGCGTGCTGCTCACCTCCACCGACCCGCCCCGGCACACCGAGGTCCGCAGGCCGATCGGCACCAAGCTCACCGCGCGGGCCGTGAAGACCTGGGAGGACTCGATCCGCCGGACGATCGTGCGCTTCCTGGAGCCGGCGCTCGACGGCGAGACCTTCGACCTGGCCGAGAAGGCGCTGCTGCTCCCGGCGATGGTCACGGGCCCGCTCCTCGGCATCCCGGAGAAGGACTGGGCGGAACTCGTCCAGCTGACCGCGATGGTGACGGCGCCCTCGGACCGGCACTTCAAGACGGGCAGCGAGGCGGCGACGCTCGCCATCTCCCACCACGAGCTGCTCAGCTACGTCAAGGAGTGGGTCAGGACGCGGCGGGCCGACGGCCACGAGGACGGCAGCCTGCTCCACCACCTCATGAGCGTCCGTCCGGGCGGCGAGCCGCTGAGCGACGAGGAGATCGCGCTCGACGGCTACAGCATCCTCCTGGGCGCCAACGTGACGACGCCGCACACCGTTTCGGGCACGGTGCAGGCCCTCATCGAGCGGCCCGAGCAGTTCGAGAAGGCGCAGGCCGACCCGTCGCTGATCCCGAACCTGGTGGAGGAGGGGCTGCGGTGGACCTCCGCCGCCTGTAACTTCATGCGGTACGCGGTGGACGACGTCGAGATCGGCGGGGGCACGATCCCGGCCCGCGCGGCGGTCGTCGCGTGGATCGGCTCGGCCAACCGGGACGCGTCCCAGTTCCCCGACCCGCACCAGTTCGACATCAGGCGGGACGGCGCGAAGCGCCACGTCGCGTTCGGGTTCGGACCGCACTTCTGCATCGGCGGACCGCTGGCCCGGATGACCCTGCGCGTCTTCTTCGAAGAGCTGCTCCAGCGCTTCGGCTCGATCGAGCTCGACGGCGAACCGGAGCACCTGCGCTCGTACTTCATCTCCGGGATGACCCACCTCCCCATCGTCGCCAAGAAACGAATGACGCCATGACTTCCGGCTCCACCACCGCCACGTCGCCGTGGTTCGTCCGGCCGCCGTCCACCGACCAGGCCGCCCGGATGTTCTGCTTCCCCTTCTCCGGATCCGGTGCCTCGGCGTTCAGCGCCTGGCCGGCCGCGATCGACGGTGCCGAGGTCAGCCCGGTGCAGTTCCCCGGCCGCGAGAACCGCCTCGCCCACCCCCACTACGGCACGTACGAGGACCTCGCCACCGCCCTGGTCGAGCCGCTGACGCCGCTCCTGGACCGGCCGTACGCGTTCTTCGGGCACTGCGCGGGCGTGCTGCCCGCGTACGAGACCGTGGTGCGGCTCGCCGAGCGCGGCCTGCGCCAGCCGGACGTGTTCTTCGTGTCCGGCCAGCCGGCGCCGCACGACGCCGCGCGCGACCGGATGCTCACCATGACCGAGGCCGAGATGCGCGCCGAGCTGGAGTCGTTCATCCGCGGCCGGGGCATCGAGCCGCGCCCGGACATGATCGACATGGGCATGGCCGTACTCCTGCGCGACCTCGCCGCGGCGCGGGCCTACGAGCGCGTCGAGCCGACCGTCCTGTCCTGCCCCATCGTCGTCCTGCACTGGCGGGACGACCCCGAGGTGAGCCTCGACCAGCTCGAAGGCTGGCGTCGTTACGCGGACAACGTCGACATCCGGGTCGTCGACGGCGGCCACTACGACTTCATGAACGCGCCGGACGACCTGCTGAAGCTCTTGACCTCCTGGCGATGAGCGCCGCGCGGCCCGAAAGAAGCCCGGCCCGCACCCGCCGTACGCCGAGGGAACCGGAAGGAATTCGAATGAGTGGCGCAGCCACCGATATTGCCGTCATCGGGATGTCGTGCCGCTTCCCCGGCGTGCGCGACCTGGGGGAGTTCTGGCGCCTGCTGCTCGACGGGAAGTCGACCGTCGGGACGTTTCCCGAGCGGCGGGCGGTCGGTGCGAAGTACCCGTCGCACCCGGACGCCGCCACCGTGAACGCGGGCTCGTTCTTCGACTCCGTCGACGGGTTCGACGCGGAGTTCTTCGGTACGGGTCCGGCGGAGGCCGCCGCCATGGACCCCGTGCAGCGGCTCGGCCTCGAACTCGCCTGGGAGGCCGTCGAGGACGCCCGCGTCCCGGCGGCCGCGCTCGCGGGCCGTGCCGTCGACGTCGTGGTCGGCGCCGCGCCCTCCGGGTACGACCAACTGCGCAAGCAGGCAGGCAGCGACGAGGACGACCACTACGCCGCGCTCGGTTCGAGCGGCGCACTGATCGCCAACCGGATCTCGACCCTGTTCGACGTCCGCGGCATGAGCTTCTGCGCGGACTCGGGCCAGTCCTCCTCCCTCGTGTCGCTGGCGCTCGCCTGCGACCGGATCCGCGCCGGCGCCGTCGACCTGGCGCTCGCGGGCGGCGTCCAGCTGATCGTCGACCCGGAAGCGGGCCTCGGCCTCGCCAACCTGGGCGCCCTGTCGCCCGACGGCCACTGCTTCCCCTTCGACGAACGCGCCAACGGCTTCGTCCGCGGAGAGGGCGGCGCGTTCGTCGTCCTGAAGCGGCTCGACCTCGCGGTCGCCGACGGCGATCACGTCTACGCGGTCGTACGCGGCTGGGGCGTCGGCAGCGGCGGCGCGTCCTCCCGGATGCCGGACCCGAGCCCCGCCGCGCAGGCGGCGACGGTGCTCACCGCCCTGGAGCGCTCGGGCGTCCCGTTCGACGGCGTCGACTACGTCGAGGCCCACGGCACCGGCACCCGCGTCGGCGATCCGGCGGAGGCGTCCGGCCTGCGCGAGGTGTTCCGGGCCACCGGACGCAGCCGCCCCCTGGTGATCGGCTCCGCGAAGCAGAACGTCGGGCACCTGGAGGCGGGCGCGGGCATCGTCGGCTTCGTGAAGGCGGCGCTGTGCGTGGACCGCGCCCAGCTGGTGCCGAACGCGGACTTCCGGGCCCCGAACCCCGCCATCCCCGACTTCAAGGAGGACTTCGAGGTCCTTCAGTCCGCGCGGGCCTGGCCGGGCGGGCCCGACCGGCCGCGCCGGGCGGGCGTGTCGTCGTTCGGCCTGGGCGGCACCAACGCCCACGTGATCCTCGAACAGGCCCCCGCGGAGCCCGCCGCCACGACTGACGACGGGTCAGGCGCGGCCGTTTCCGGCGTGGTGCCGTGGGTCCTCTCGGCCCGCACGGAGCCGGCCCTGCGGGAGCAGGCGGCACGGCTGCGGGAGCTCGTGGCCGCGGACGCCTCGCTCTCGGCGGCCGACGTGGGCCATTCGCTGGCGTCGACGCGGACGGTGTTCGCGCACCGGGCGGTGGTCCTCAGCGGCGGCCGCGACGAGGCCCTCGCCGGGCTCGACCTGGTGGCCGCGGGCGAGAACGCGGCACGCGTGATCCGCGGGGCGGCCGCCGGCGCGGCGGGCCCGGTCGTCTTCGTGTTCCCCGGCCAGGGGTCGCAGTGGCTGGGCATGGGCAAGCAGCTGTACGCGCAGTCGGAGGTCTTCGCGCGCTCGATCGACGAGTGCGCCCGCGCTCTGGAGCCGTGGCAGGACTGGTCGCTCCTCGACCTGGTGACCGGCGCGGAGTCGGCGCCGTCGCTGGAGCGCGGGGACGCCGTGGTCCAGCCCGCGCTGTTCGCGATGATGGTGTCCCTGGCGCGGGTGTGGCAGTCCCTCGGCGTGGTCCCCGACGCGGTCGTGGGGCACTCGCAGGGCGAGCTCGCCGCGGCGTGCGCGTCGGGTGCGCTCTCGCTTGAGGACGCGGCGCGCGTGATCGCCCTGCGCAGCCAGGCCCTGACCGCGCTGGCCGGGCACGGCGGGCTCAACGCGGTGGCCGCGCCCCTGAAGTGGGTCGAGGACCGCCTCGCCCAGTGGCCCGGACGGCTGTCCGTGGCCGCGGTCAACGGCCCCGCCTCCGTGGTGATCGCCGGAGACCTCGAAGCCCTGGCGGAGTTCGCCGCGCAGGCGGCCGCCGACGAGGTCCGGGTGCGCCGCGTCAGGATCGAGTACGCGTCCCACTCCCACCACGTCGAACGCATCCGCGACCAGGTCCTCGAAGCCGCCGCGGGCGTCGAGCCGCGGGAGACGGCGGTGGAGTTCCACTCCACGGTCACCGGCGGACCGCTCGACACCCGCGCGCTCGACACCTCGTACTGGTACGACAACCTGCGCTCGACGGTCCGCTTCGGCGAGGTCGTCGAGAACCTGATGCGGGACCGCGGCGGCGTGTACGTCGAGGTCAGCCCGCACCCGGTGCTCGCCGTCGCGATGGAGGAGACCGCCGACGCGCTGCCGAACCCGCCGGTGGTCGTCGGCACCCTGCACAAGGACGACGGCAGCGCGGGCAAGGTCCTGGCGTCCCTGGCCGAACTGCACGTACGCGGTGTGCCGGTGGACTGGGACGCGGTGTTCACCGCGGACCGGCCGCGCCGGATCGCCCTGCCGACCTACGCGTTCCAGCGGCAGCCGTACTGGCTGACGGCGCCCGACGAGACCGCCGCCACGGCGACGGTCCTCGCGGGCGGAGTGGACGCGAACTCCCGGGCGGCGGGCCTGGATTCGGAGTCGGCGGTCCTCGACCTCGTGTGCGCCGAAGCGGCCGTGGTGCTGAACGCGAAGGAGCCGGGCCTGACGGGCGCCGACCTCGCGGCGAGGCCGACCGACACCTTCAAGGACCTCGGGTTCGACTCCTCGCTGGCCGTGCTGCTCCGCAACCGGCTCACCTCGGCGGCCGGAGTGCGGCTCTCGGCCACCGTCGCGTTCACCTACCCCACGCCGGAGAAGCTCGGCCGCCACATCTTCTCCCGCCTTGAACCGGAGGCACCCGCTCCGGCCCCCGCGCCGAGGGCGCCCGAGGCCCCGGCGAAGACGGCGGAAACGGCAGCGGAAACGGCAGCGGAAACGGCGGCGGACGCGCCCGCGGAGAGCGGCAGCGACGACGACCTCTACGCATTGATCGACCGCGGCTACGTGTAGCCGCACCCGCACGGATCCGCGTGCACCACCCGCACGGATCCGCGTGCACCACCGGCGCGGACCCGTGTGCACCACCTGTACGTCAAGCACCACCTGTTCGTCTAAGTGAGTAACCGTTGGGGGAGGCCCTGGTGGAGGATGTCGACAAGCTCCGTTCCTACTTGCGACGCGCCGTCGGCGACGCGCAGTCGCTGCGCGAGCGGGTGCGTGAGCTGGAGGAGTCCGCTCACGAACCCATCGCGGTCGTGGGTGCGGGGTGCCGCTTCCCGGGAGGGGTGACGTCCCCCGAAGCGCTGTGGGACGTGGTGTCCGGCGGTGTGGACGCGATGGGCGACTTCCCCCAGGACCGCGGATGGGACGTGGAGTCGCTCTACGACCCCGACCCCGAGGCGCGCGGGAAGACCTACACGCGCTCCGGCGGATTCCTGCCGGACCTCGCGGAGTTCGACGCGCCGTTCTTCGGCATCAGCCCGCGCGAGGCCCTGTCGATGGACCCGCAGCAGCGGCTGATGCTGGAGACGACCTGGGAGGCGCTGGAGCGCGCGGGCATCGACCCGGCCGCGCTGCGGGGCTCGCAGACCGGCGTGTTCACCGGCATCTACGCGATGGACTACGGCCCCCGGATGGGCCTCGGCGCGGCCGGACCCGTGGAGGGCTTCGGGATCACGGGGACGTACACCAGCGTGGCCTCGGGCCGCGTCGCGTACGTCCTGGGTCTCGAGGGCCCCGCGGTGTCGGTGGACACCGCCTGTTCGGCGTCCCTCGTCGCCGTCCACCAGGCCGCGCGGTCCCTGCGTGCCGGGGAGTGCACCCTGGCGCTGGCCGGCGGGGTGTCGGCGATGCCGTCCCCCGGGATGTTCGTCGAGGTCGCACGGCAGCGGGGTCTCGCGGCCGACGGGCGGTGCAAGTCGTTCTCCGAGGCGGCCGACGGCACCGGCTGGGGCGAGGGCGCGGGCGTCCTGGTCCTGGAGCGGCTCTCGGACGCGCGGCGCAACGGACGCCGCATCCTCGCGGTCATCCGCGGCTCCGCCATCAACCAGGACGGGGCCTCCAACGGCCTGACCGCGCCGAGCGAACTGGCGCAGCAGCGGGTCATCCGGGCCGCCGTCGCCGACGCCGGGCTCCAGCTCGACGAGGTGGACGCCGTGGAGGCGCACGGCACCGGCACCAAGCTGGGCGACCCCATCGAGGCGGAGGCGCTCCTCGCCACGTACGGGCAGGAGCGGGCCCCCGAGAACCCGCTGTGGCTGGGCTCGCTGAAGTCGAACATCGGCCACACGCAGGCGGCCGCGGGCGTCGGCGGCATGATCAAGATGATCATGGCCCTGCGCAACGAGGTGCTGCCCAAGACCCTGCACGTGGAGCGCCCGACCCCGCACGTCGACTGGTCGGCGGGAGCGGTGGAGCTCCTCACCGAGGCCCGGGACTGGATACGGACGCCGGGGCGCCCCCGGCGCGCGGGCATCTCGTCCTTCGGCGTCAGCGGCACGAACGCGCACCTCATCCTCGAAGAGGCACCCGAGCCGGCGGAGGCCACGCAGGACGCCGAGGCGCGTCCGGCCGCGGACGCCACCACCGGTCACCTGACCACCGGCGTCCCCGGCACGGTCCCGTGGGTCCTTTCGGCGCGGTCCGCGGAGGCGCTGCGGGAGCAGGTCCTGCGGCTGCGGGACAGCGTGGCCGCGGACGCGCAGGCGTCGGCCGCCGGGGTGGGCCACTCGCTGGTGACGACGCGCTCGCTGTTCGAGCACCGCCAGGTGGTGATCGGCGCGGACCGCGACGAGCTGCTCGCGGGCCTCACCGCCATCGCCGACGGCGAGCGGCACCCCGTCGGCGTGGTCTCCGGCGTCGCGAAGCCCCTGGGCAAGACGGTGTTCGTGTTCCCGGGCCAGGGCTGCCAGTGGGTCGGCATGGGCCGGGAGCTGATGGAGTCGTCCCCGGTCTTCGCCGAGCGGATGCGCGCGTGCGCCGAGGCCCTGGAACCGCACGTGGACTGGTCGTTGATCGACACCGTCTGCGGCGGCCCCGAAGCGGCCGACCTGGACCGGATCGACGTCGTCCAGCCCGTCCTGTTCGCGGTGATGGTCTCCCTCGCGCAGGTGTGGCGCGCGCTCGGCGTGACGCCCGACGCCGTGATCGGCCACTCCCAGGGCGAGATCGCCGCGGCCTGCGCCGCCGGTGCCCTGACGCTCCAGGACGCCGCCAAGATCGTGGCCCTGCGGTCCCGCCTCCTCGCCACGGCCACCCAGGACGGCGGCATGGCCGGGATCGTCGCGCCCGCGGACCGCGTGCGCGAACTCCTCGGCCCGTGGGCGGCCAAGGTCGCGGTCGCCGCGGTCAACGGCCCGTACTCGACGACCGTCTCGGGCGAGGCCGTGGCCGTCAAGGAACTGGTCGCGCACTGCGAGGACCAGGGCGTCCGCGCGCGCTGGATCCCGGCGAGCGTCCCCGGACACTCGCCGCTGATGGACCAGTTCAAGGACCAGCTCCTGGCCGGCCTCGGCCGGATCACGCCCACGCCCTCGTCGGTGGCGTTCTACTCGACGGTGACCGGCGGCCGGCTCGACACCGCGGAGCTCGACGAGGCCTACTGGTTCCGCAACATGCGGGAGCCGGTCCAGTTCGAGGCCACCATGAAGAGCCTCCTGGAGCACCGGCACGGCGCGTTCATCGAGGCGAGCCCGCACCCGCTGCTCACGGTCAACATCCAGGAGATGCTCGACAGCACCCCCGGCGCCGCAAGCGTCGTCGTGGGCTCGCTGCGCCGCGGCAACGGCGGGCTCGCGCGCCTCTACCGGTCGGCGGCCGAGGCCTTCACGGCGGGCGTCGCGGTCAAGTGGGACGCGGCGTTCCCGGGCGAGGAGGGCCGCTGGGTCGAGCTGCCCACGTACGCCTTCCAGCGGCAGCGCTACTGGCTGGACACCCCCAACGAGACCACCACCGTCAGCACGTCCGACCACCCGCTGCTCGACGCCGTGATCGACCTGCCCGACGACGGGGAGCGCGGCGGCGTCGTGGGCAGCGGACGCCTGTCGCCGCGGCGCCACCCGTGGCTCGCCGACCACGTGGTCCACGGCGCCGCCGTGGTGCCCGGCACGGTCCTGATGGAGCTCGCGGTGTGGGCGGCGCGCAAGGCCGGGTGCGACGTCGTCGACGAACTCACCCTGGAGACGCCGCTGGTGCTCTCCCGCACGGCCGACCGCGAGGTCCGCGTCGTCGTCGACGGCAAGCGCGTGCTCAGCGTGCACTCGCGGGGCGAGGGCGACACCGAGTGGACGCGCAACGCCGTCGGCGTCGTCGGGTCCGGCACCGGCGCCGTCCAGGCCGAGGACGACCTCGCCGCCTGGCCCCCCGCGGGCGCGGTCGAGGTGCCCTTCGCGGACGAGTACGCCCGCCTCTCCGCCCTCGGCATCAGCCACGGCCCGCTGTTCCGCGGCCTGAAGAACGTGTGGCGCCGCGACGACACCCTGTTCGCGGAGGTGGAGCTGCCCGCGCCCGACGGCACGGACCAGGGCCGCTTCCGCGTCCACCCGGCGCTGCTCCACACCGCGCTGCTCCCGGTGGGCCTCGGCGCGATCGTCGACAACTCCCGGCCCGAGGGCTGGCTGCCGTACCGCTTCACCGGCATCCGGGTGCACTCCGCCGAGCCGACCGCGCTGCGCGTCCGGCTCACGCCCGCGGGCGAGAACACGCTGTCCGTGGCCCTCGCGGACCACAGCGGCGCACCCGTCGGCGGCGTCGCGTCGCTGAGCCTGCGCCCCGCGGACATCGAGAAGCTGACCGACCTGAGCTTCGACCACCAGGACTCGCTGTTCCAGGTGGACTGGGTGCCCCTCGCGGTGTCGCCCGGTGACGTCACCGGGCAGCACGCGGTCCTCGGGGCGCCCGACGCGGTCACCGCGTCCCTGGGACAGGGCGAGGCGGTCTTCTTCGGACTTGAGGAACTCGCCGCCGCCGGTGGGGTGATACCCCCCGTCGTCATCGCCGGCATCGACCGCGCGGGCGCGGACGGCGACGACACGCCCACCGCCGTCGAGCGCAACCTCCACCGCGTGCTGCGGTGGACGCAGGACTGGCTCTCCAACGACCGGTTCGCCGACTCCCGCCTGGTCATCGTGACCCGCGAGGCGATCCAGGACGACCAGGTGACCCACACCGACCCGGCGGCGGCCGCGATCTGGGGCTTCATCCGCACCGCGCAGACCGAGAACCCGGGCCGGTTCACGCTCGTCGACACGGACGACCACCCCGACTCGTGGGCGTGCGTCCCGGCGGTCGCCGAGACCGGAGAGGCCCAGCTCAAGATCCGCGCGGGCGCCGTGACCACCCCCCAGCTCGCCCGCGCGCACGGCACGTCCGCCGCGCGGGACGACTCCGCCCTGGGGTCCGGCACCGTGCTGATCACGGGCGGCACCAGCGGTCTGGGCGCGATGCTCGCCCGGCACCTCGTGGAGCGGCACGGCGTCCGCCACCTGCTCCTGACCAGCAGGCGCGGCCCCGCGGCACCGGCCGCGGCCGGACTGCGCGAGGAGCTGGCCGCGGCCGGGGCGCGGGTCGAGGTCGTGGCGAGCGACGTCACGGACCGCGAGTCCGTCGCCGCACTGATCGCCGCGGTCCCGGCCGAGCACCCGCTGACCGCGGTGATCCACTGCGCGGCCGCGCTGGACGACGGTGTCGTGGAGGCGCTGACCGAGGAGCGCGTGAACGCGGTGCTCGCGCCCAAGACGCACGGCGCCTGGCACCTGCACGAGCTCACCAAGCACCTGAACCTGTCCGCGTTCGTCCTGTACTCCTCGGTCACGAGCGTGCTCGGGACGCCGGGACAGGCCAACTACGCGGCGGCCAACGCGTTCCTCAACGGCCTCGCGGAGGCCCGCCACGCCGAGGGTCTCGCCGCCAGCGCGCTGGCCTGGGGCTACTGGGCCGAGCGCAGCGAACTGGGCGCCGACCTCGGTGAGATGGACATCGTGCGCCTGCAGCGGCAGGGCGTGCAGCCGATGGCGTCGCACGAGGGGCTGGCGCTCTTCGACGCGGCGATCGCGCGGGACGAGCCGGTCCTGGTGCCGGTGCGCCTGAACCTCGCGGCGCTCGCCGCGAAGGGCGCGGGCAGCCAGGCGGGCTCGCCGCTCCTGCGCGGCCTGGTCGCGGCGCCCGCCGGACCCGGCGGCCCGGAGAGCCCGGCGGCCGCCGAGGTCGGCCTCGCCCAGCGCGTCAGGTCGCTGCCGAAGGCCGACGCGGAGGCGGCGCTGCTCGACGCCGTGCGGGCGCAGACCGCGCTCGTCCTCGGCCACGCCGACGCCAGCCGCGTCGGCCCCGCCACGGCGTTCAAGGACCTGGGGATCGACTCGCTCACGGCACTGGAGCTGCGGAACAAGCTGGCGGAGGTGACGGGCCTGAAGCTGCCCGCCACGCTCGCGTTCGACTACCCGAACCCGGGCACCATCGCGCAGTTCCTGAACGAGAGCATCAACCCCGGCTCCGGCGCTGAACCGGAGTCCGCGGCCGACCTCCTGGCCAAGGAGATCGAAGGGCTCGGCGCCCGCCTCGAGGACGCGTTCCTCGAACTCGCCGACCAGGAGAAGGCCACCATCTCCACGCTGCTCGGCGAGTTGCAGGGCCGCGTCCGTTCGATGGTGGGCGATGGATCACCGGCCGGCATCGCCGACCGGATCAGTTCGGCATCAGCTGGAGAGCTTCTCTCGCTGCTGGACAAAGAGCTCGGCTAGGGGAGAGCGATGACAAACGACAACAACGCCGAGGTTCTCGACTACCTCAAGCGGACGTCGATCGAGCTGATCGAGACACGCAAGCGCCTGAACGAAGTGACCGAGGCCGCCGCCGAACCCATCGCGATCGTGGGTGTCGCCTGCCGCTACCCGGGTGGCGTGGCCACCCCGGAGGAGCTGTGGGACCTGGTGCGGACGGGCGGGGACGCCGTGTCGGAGTTCCCGGACGACCGCCACTGGAACCTGGACACCCTCTTCGACCCGGACCCGGACCGGCCGAACAGCAGCTACTCGCGCTACGGCGGATTCCTGCACGACGCCGGTGACTTCGACGCCGAGTTCTTCGGCATCAACCCGCGCGAGGCGCTCGCCGCCGACCCGCAGCACCGGCTGCTCCTGGAGACCTCCTGGGAGTCCCTGGAGCGCGCCGGCATCGACCCGCACACCCTGCGCGGCAGCGACACCGGCGTCTTCGCGGGCCTCGCGTACTTCGGGTACGGCAACTTCCACTACACCCCCGAGGCCATCTCGGGCTACGGGCAGACCGGCGCCCTGCTGAGCATCGCGTCCGGCCGCGTCTCGTACGCCCTCGGCCTGGAGGGCCCGGCGCTGTCGACCGACACCGCGTGCTCCTCGTCGCTGGTGGCGATCCACCAGGCGGTGCAGTCGCTGCGTACGGGCGAGAGCTCCCTCGCCCTGGCAGGCGGCGTCACCGTCATGGGCACCACGCAGGTGATCCGCGAGATGTCGCGGAACCGGGGCCTGGCGGAGGACGGCCGGTGCAAGGCGTTCGCCGACGCGGCGGACGGCACCGGCTTCTCCGAGGGCGTCGGCGTCCTGGTCCTTGAGCGGCTCTCGGACGCGCGCCGCAACGGCCGCCGCATCTGGGGCGTGATCCGCGGCTCGGCGATCAACCAGGACGGTGCGTCCAACGGCCTGACCGCGCCCAACGGCCCCTCGCAGCAGCGGGTGATCCGGGCGGCGCTCGCGAACTCCCGCGTCCAGGCGAGCGACGTGGACGTGATGGAGGCCCACGGCACCGGCACGACCCTGGGCGACCCGATCGAGGCCCAGGCGGTGCTCGCCACGTACGGGCAGGACCGCGAGGCCGACAAGCCCCTGTGGCTCGGCTCGTTCAAGTCGAACGTCGGCCACGCGCAGGCCGCCGCGGGCGTCGGCGGCATCATCAAGATGCTCATGGCGATGCGGCACGGCACGATGCCCAAGACGCTGCACGTCGACCGCCCGTCGACGCACGTGGACTGGACGGCCGGGGCCGTGGAGCTGCTGACCGAGGCGCGGGACTGGCCGAGCACACCGGGCCGGCCCCGGCGTGCGGGCGTGTCCGCCTTCGGGGCCAGCGGCACCAACGCGCACGTGATCCTGGAGGAGGCGCCCGAGCCGGAGGCGGACGACACCGCCGAGCAGGCGCAGGGCGTCGTCGGCGGCCTCGTCCCGTGGGTCGTGTCGGCCCGGTCCGAGAGCGCGCTGCGGGCGCAGGCGGAGAAGCTCCGCCTCTTCGCCACCGCCGACGCGGACCTGGACATCGCCGACGTGGCCGGGTCGCTGGTGTCGGACCGGGCGCTCCTCGAACACCGCGCGGTGGTCCTCGGCCGCAGCCGCGACGAGCTCCTGAGCGGCCTCGCGACGCTGAGCGACGGCGCGGAGACCGCCCACGTGGTGCGCGGCGTCGCCGGGAACCTTGGCGGCACGGTCTTCATGTTCCCGGGGCAGGGCACGCAGTGGGCCGGTGCGGCACGGGAGTTGTACGACACCTTCCCCGTCTTCGCGCGGAGCCTGGACGAGATCTGTGAGCGCTTCGACGCGCACCTGCCCTTCTCGCTGAAGTCCCTGCTGCTCTCCGACGAGCCCGGGGACCCCGAGCGCACGGACATCGCCCAGCCGGCGCTGTTCACCCTCCAGGTCAGCCGCTACCGGCTCCTGGAGCAGTACTGCCCGCAGCCGAACCACCTGGTCGGCCACTCCGTCGGCGAGATCGCCGCCGCGCACGTGTCCGGCGTCCTCGACCTGGACGCCGCGACCCGGCTGGTGGCCGCCCGCGGCCGTCTCATGCAGACGGTCAAGGAGCAGGGCGCGATGCTGGCCGTCCGCGCGTCGGAAGCCGAGCTGAGCGATCTCCTCGCCGAGTACGACCGCGTCGGCGTCGCCGCCGTCAACGGCCCCGAGTCCGTGACGCTCTCGGGCCTGCGCGAGCAGGTCCACGCGCTCCGCGACCGGCTCGTCGATGCCGGCACGTCGGCGAAGCTGCTCGAGGTCGGCCACGCGTTCCACTCCCCGCTCATGGAGCCGATCCTGGCGGAGTTCGCGGCGGCGATCGGCGAGCTCCCCCAGGGCGAGCTCGCGATCCCGATCGTCTCGACCCGGCTCGGCCGCGAAGCAACCCTCGCCGAACTGACGTCCGTCGCGCACTGGGTGGACCACGTCCGCGAGCCCGTGCGCTTCTACGACGCGGTGGAGTCCGCCCGCGCGGCCGGCGCGCACGTCTTCCTCGAAGTGGGTCCCGGCGGGACGCTCACGAGCATCACCAAGGAGGCCTTCGCCGCCGTGGGCGTGGACGACGCGGTCGTCCTGTCGTCGTCGCGGCGCAACCGCGGTGCCGTGGACACGCTGCTCGGCGCGCTCGCCCAGCTCCACGTCCGGGGCGGGGCCGTGGACTTCGGCGCCCTGATCGGGGCGCGGCGGTCCGTGGACCTGCCGACGTACGCGTTCCAGCGGCAGCGGTACTGGCTGGACTTCCTGGCCGGGATGGGCACGGCGGACGTGGCGTCGGCCGGTCTCGCGGCCCCGGAGCACCCGCTCCTCGGCGCCGTCCTCGACCACCCCGGCACCGACGAGGTGGTCTTCACCGACCTGTGGTCCCTGCGGACCCACGACTGGCTGGCCGACCACGCCGTGTTCGGCGCGGTCGTCGTACCGGCGACCGCCTACATGGACCTGGCGCTCTCGGTGGGCGACCACGTCGGGTGCGCGGCGATCGAGGAACTCTCCCTGGAAGTCCCCCTGATCCTGCCCGAGTCGGGCGACGTGCAGGTGCGCGTCGTCGTCGGCGCGGCGGACGAGGCGGGGCGCCGCTCCCTGGACGTGTACTCGCGTCCCGGCGGCGGCGACGACGAGCGGGCGGTCGGCGGCTGGACGCGGCACGCGGCGGGCACCCTGACGCCCGGCACGGCGCCGACGGCCACCTGGGCCGATGACGCGCGCTCCCTCGCCGCCTGGCCGCCGGCCGGGGCGAGCAGGGTCGACATCGACGCCCTGTACGACACCTTCGCGGACGCGGGCTTCGACTACGGCCCGACGTTCCGCGGGCTGCGCGAGGTGTGGAAGCGCGGCGACGACCTCTTCGCCACGTCCACGCTGCCCGCGGAGGCCGACGGCCCGGCCGACGGCGCGTTCGCCCTGCACCCGGCGCTGATGGACTCCGTGCTGCACGCGATGGTGGCGGGCGGCGTCATCGAGGTCACCGGCGACCGGGGCTGGATGCCGTTCTCGTGGTCCGGCGTCGAGCGGACCGGCGCCTGCGGCCGGACCGTGAAGATCCGGATCATCCCGGCCGGTGAGGGCGTCGTGTCCGTGGTGGTCGCCGACGAGCACGGCCGGAAGATCGCTCACGTCGGCGCGCTGACGATGCGGCCCGCCACCGCCGAGCAGGTGCGCTCGGTGCGCGGCGGACAGGAGCGGTCGCTGTACGAGCTGGAGTGGAAGCCGCTCCAGGACGGCGAGCGGGAGAGCCACCGCGGGCCGTGGGGCGTGCTCGGCGCGAAGGACGGCCTGGCCGCCCGCCTCGCCGGGGCGGGCGCCGGGAGTGCCGTGCTCCACACGTCCCTCGACGACGTCCTCGCGGGTGACGTGCCCCAGCACGTCGTCCTCTGCCTGGACGATCTCGTCACCGGCGGCACCGACACCGGCCGCACGGACACCGGCGGCACCGACACCGATCTGCTTGCCGCTGTCCGCGGTACGGACACGCAGGTGCTCGGCCTGGTCCAGCGGTTCCTCGCCGAGGAGCGGCTCGCCGGGTCCACGCTGGTGGTGCTCACCCGCCTGGCCTTCGACACCGGTGGCGGGGAGCGGGTCGAGAGCCTCCCCGGCGCGTCCGTGTGGGGCCTGGTCCGGTCCGCCCAGACCGAGCACCCCGGCCGGTTCCGCCTGGTGGACATCGACGACGAGGACGAGTCCTGGGCCCGCGTCCCGGACGCCCTCGCCCTCGACGAGGACCAGCTGGCCCTGCGCGGCGGCGCGTACGTCGTACCGCGCATGACGGCGGCCTCGTCCGCGCACCAGCAGATCGAGCCGCCCGCGGCCGGCGCCCACCGGCTCGGCATCCCGAGCAAGGGCACGCTGGAGAACCTGACGTGGGTGCCCTGCCCCGAGGTGGAGGAGCCCCTCGCGAGCGGACAGGTGCGCATCGCCGTGCACGCCGCGGGACTCAACTTCCGTGACGTCACGATGGCCCTGGGCCTGGTGGACCGCACGGCCATCGACGACGGGATCGGCAGCGAGGGCGCGGGCACCGTCATCGAGGTGGCGGACGACGTCACAGGACTCGCCCCGGGCGACCGCGTGATGGGCATCTTCACCGGCGCCTTCGGCCGCGTGGCCGTGGCGGACCACCGCCTCCTCATGCCCGTCCCCGAGGGCTGGACCTACACCGAGGCGGCGTCCGTGCCGGGCGCCTTCCTCACCGCGTACTACGGCCTGTTCCGGGTGGCGAACCTGAAGAAGGGCCAGCGGGTCCTCATCCACGCCGCCGCGGGCGGCGTGGGCATGGCGGCTGTCCAGCTGGCCAAGCACGTCGGCGCCGAGATCTACGCGACCGCGAGCCCCGCCAAGTGGCCCACGCTGCGCGCCCTCGGCATCGACGACGCGCACCTCGCGTCGTCGCGCGACCTGGAGTTCGCGGACGCGTTCCTGGCCGCTACGGGCGGCCGCGGCGTGGACGTCGTACTGAACTCGCTCGCGCACAAGTTCGTCGACGCCTCACTGACGCTGCTCCCCGAGGGCGGCGACTTCGTCGAGATGGGCAAGACGGACATCCGCGACCCCCAGCAGGTGGCGGCCGACCACCCCGGAGTCGTGTACGAGGCCTTCGACCTCTACGAGGCGGGCCCGGACGCGTTCCGCGAGATGTTCCAGGCCGTCATGGAGCTGTTCGTCGACGGGCGGGTGCAGTTCAGCCCGATCGCCGTCTGGAACATCCGCGACGCGCGCAAGGCGTTCCGCGAGATGAGCCAGGGCCGCCACGTCGGAAAGATCATCTTCGACATGGGCAGCGGCTTCGGCGGCGGCACCGTGCTCGTCACCGGCGGCACCGGCGGCGTGGGCGCCCTGGTGGCGCGGCACCTCGTCGCCGAGCACGGAGTGCGGAGCCTGGTCCTCGCCAGCCGCCGGGGCCTCGCGGCCGACGGGGCCGGCGAGCTGGTCGCCGACCTGGAGGAGGCGGGCGCGCTCGTCAGCGTCGCCGAGTGCGATGTCGCCGACCGCGACGCCGTGGCGAAGCTGCTCGCCGGCATGCCGCCCGCGTACCCGCTGACGGCGGTCGTGCACGCGGCGGGCGTCCTCGCGGACGGCACCGTCGAGGCGCTGACCGCGGACAGCTTCGACCGCGTCCTCGGCGCCAAGGCCGGCGGCGCGCTCAACCTGCACGAGCTGACCCGGGACCACAACCTGTCGGCGTTCGTCCTGTTCTCCGCCTTCGCGGGCACGCTGGGCACCGGAGGCCAGGCCAACTACGCCGCGGCGAACACGTTCCTCGACGGGCTCGCGGCGCAGCGCCGGGCGTCCGGCCTGGTCGGCACCTCGCTGTGCTGGGGCTGGTGGGGCGAGAGCAGCGGCATGACCGGTGACCTGGACGAGGCCGACCTCGCCCGGGTCCGGCGCCAGGGCATCGCCCCGATGGCGACGCCCGAGGCCCTCGCCCTGTTCGACGCGGCGCAGGCGATGGACAAGCCGGTCCTGATCCCGGCCCGGCTCGACGTCCCGGCGCTGCGGAAGAAGAGCGCCGACGAACTGCCGCTGCTCCTGCGCGGCCTCGTCGACAGCGGCCGTGCGCGCCAGAACCGGCCGAGCGCGGCCAAGGACAGCGGCTCCCTCGGCCTGACCGCGCGCCTCGCCACCCTCTCGCAGGGCGAGGGCGAGACGGCCGTCGTCGACTGGGTCCGCGAACAGGCCGCCGTCGTCCTCGGACACGCGTCCAGCGCGGCCGTCGAAGGGGACCAGGCGTTCACGCACCTCGGGTTCGACTCGCTGACGTCGGTCGAACTCTGCAACCGCCTGGCGTCCGGCACCGGCCTGCGCCTGCCGTCCACGCTCGTCTTCAGCTACCCGACACCGCGGGAGCTCGGCGCCCACATCTACGGCCAGCTCCGCCCGGAACCGCGGACGAGCCCGGACGAGGACGCGCGGATCCGCGAGGCGCTGGCGACCGTATCGATCGAGAAGCTGCGCAGCGCGGGCGTCCTCGACCTGGTCCTGGAGTGCGCCGAACCGGCCGCGGCGAACGCCGACGGGCAGGCGGCGGACGCGGACACCGGCGCGGACGAACTGGCGGACCTGGACCTGGACGCACTGGTCGACCTGGTTCTTGATGAGAAGGGTAAGTGACATGAACAACTCCGCGGATCGCACAGCGGACGGCGCGGACCGGGTCCAACGGGCGCTCCGCACACTCCTGGAGGAGCGTGACCGCCTCCGGCAGGAGAACGACGCCCTCAAGGCCGGCCGGGTCGAGCCGATCGCCGTGGTCTCCATGGCGTGCCGCTACCCGGGCGGCGTGGCCTCGCCCGAGGACCTGTGGACCATGGTCCGCGACGGCGTGGACGCCGTGGACGAGTTCCCGGCGGACCGCGGGTGGCGGGACGTGTACGACCCGGACCCCGACACCCGCGGCAGCTCGTACGTGCGCCACGGCGGCTTCCTGAAGGACGTCGCCGAGTTCGACGCCGAGTTCTTCGGGATCAGCCCGCGCGAGGCCCTGGCGATCGACCCGCAGCAGCGGCTGCTGCTGCAGACGTCGTGGGAGGCCTTCGAGCGGGCGGGCATCGTGCCTGCGAGCGTGCGCGGGACCGACGTCGGCGTCTTCACCGGGGTCAGCTCGACCGAGTACGGCTGGCGCTTCCTCGAAGGCAGCAACAACGACCTCGAGGGCTACCTGATGCACGGGAGCGCGCTGAGCGTCGCCTCCGGCCGGGTGGCGTACGAGCTCGGGCTCACCGGTCCGACCCTGTCGGTGGACACGGCCTGCTCCTCGTCGCTCGTGGCGCTGCACCTGGCCGTGCAGTCGCTGCGCGCGGGGGAGTGCTCGCTCGCCCTGGCGGGCGGCGCCCTGGTGATGTCGACGCCCGCGATCTTCGTGGAGTTCTCCCGGCAGGCGGGCCTGTCGGCCGACGGCCGGTGCAAGTCCTTCGCGGACGGCGCGGACGGGACCGGCTGGGCCGAGGGCGCGGGCGTGCTGCTCCTGGAGCGGCTCTCCGACGCCCGCCGCAACGGCCACCAGGTGCTCGCCGTCATCCGCGGCACCGCGGTGAACCAGGACGGGGCGAGCAACGGCCTGACCGCGCCCAACGGCCGCGCCCAGGAGAAGGTGATCGAGCAGGCCCTGGCCAACGCGGGCGTCGCCGCGTCCGAGGTGGACGCGGTCGAGGCCCACGGCACCGGCACCGTCCTCGGCGACCCGATCGAGGCGGGCGCGCTCCTCGCCACCTACGGGCGGGACCGGGCCGAGGGCAGGCCGCTCTGGCTGGGGTCGTTCAAGTCGAACATCGGCCACGCGCAGGCGGCCGCCGGCGTCGGCGGCATCATCAAGATGATCATGGCGATGCGCCACGACTACCTGCCGAAGACCCTGCACGTGGACACGCCGTCGCGGCACGTGGACTGGTCGTCCGGCGCGGTCGAACTCCTCGTCGAAGGGCGGGAGTGGACCCGCGCGGACGCGCCGCGGCGGGTCGGCGTCTCGTCGTTCGGCGTCAGCGGCACCAACGCGCACGTGATCCTTGAGGAGGAGCCGCCGCTGGAGCGGGCGGACGAGCCGGGCCCGGCCACGGGCGTCGTCGGCGGCCTCGTGCCGTGGGCGGTGTCGGGCAAGAGCGCGGCGGCCGTGGAACGCCAGGCGGGCAAGCTGCGCGACTTCGTCGCCGCCGACCCGGCCGCGGACGTCGCCGGCATCGGCAGGTCGCTGCTGAACAGCCGGACGCGGT
This sequence comes from Streptomyces sp. NPDC059003, assembly GCF_042740445.1. Taxonomy (NCBI): domain Bacteria; kingdom Bacillati; phylum Actinomycetota; class Actinomycetes; order Kitasatosporales; family Streptomycetaceae; genus Streptomyces; species Streptomyces sp. NPDC059003. Next base: position 55,126 of record NZ_JBHYJH010000041.1, read on the forward strand.
TCGAGCACCGCGCGGTGGTCCTCGGCCGCGACCGGGACGAACTCCTCAGCGGCCTCGCGTCGCTCGCCGACGGCGCGGAGTCCGCCGCGGTGGTGCGCGGCGCCGCGCAGAACCTCGGCGGCACGGTCTTCATGTTCCCGGGCCAGGGCTCGCAGTGGGTCGGCATGGGCCGGGAGCTGTACGACACCTTCCCCGTGTTCGCGCGGAGCCTCGACGCATGCGCGGACGCGCTGTCCGAGTGGGTCGACTGGTCGCTCCTCGACGTGGTGCGCGGGGTGGAGGGGGCGCCGACCCTGGACCGGGTCGACGTGGTCCAGCCGGCGCTGTTCTCGGTGATGGTGTCCCTGGCCGCCCTGTGGCGGTCCTGGGGCGTGGAGCCCGCCGCGGTGGTGGGCCACAGCCAGGGCGAGATCGCCGCCGCCTACGTCTGCGGCGCGCTCTCGCTGCGCGACGCCGCCAAGGTCGTGGCGCTGCGCAGCAAGGCCCTGATCGACCTGATCGGGCACGGCGGCATGGCGTCGGTCGTGGAGTCCGCGGACGTCGTGGCCGAGCGCCTCGCCCCGTGGGAGGACCGGGTGAGCATCGCCGTGGTCAACGGACCCCGCTCCGTCGTGGTGTCCGGAGAGCCGGACGCGCTCGACGAATTCGTCGAGAAGATGAAGGCCGAGGGCGCACAGGCCCGACGTATCAAGGTGGATTACGCGTCCCATTCCCACCAGGTCGCCCGGGTCCGCGACCAGGTCATCGAACCGCTCTCCGACCTCAGCCCGAAATCGTCGGCGCTGCCCTTCTACTCGACCCTGTACGGGAAGACGACGGACACCGCGGAACTGAACGGCGAATACTGGTACAACAATCTGCGCGAGCAGGTCCGCTTTGAATCCTCCGTCAAGCGTTCTGTCGACGACGGATTCCGGGTCTTCATCGAAATGAGCCCGCACCCCGTCCTGACCGTCCCGGTGCAGGAGATCGTCGAGGACGTGGACGACGCGCTCGTCCTGTCGTCGTCCCGCCGGGACCGCGGCGAGGTGGAGGCCGTGGTCGGCTCGCTCTCCCAACTGCACGTCCAGGGCGGGTCCGTGGACTGGGACGCCCTGTTCGGCGTCCGTCCGCGGGTGGACCTGCCGACGTACGCGTTCCACCGGCAGCGGTTCTGGCTGAACTCCGCGCAGACCGCGGTGGGGGCCGAGGCGCCCGCGGCCGAGCAGCCGGCGGAGGACGACACCGCCGTCCCGCTCCCGGAGCGGATCGCCGCGCTCCCCGAGGCCGAGGCGGAGGCGGCCGTCCTCGACCACGTCCTCGCGAAGGCCGCGGTCGTGCTCGGACACACGTCGAGCGAAGCCATCAGCGCCGACCGGGAGTTCAAGGACATCGGCTTCGACTCGCTGCTCTCGGTGGAGCTGAGCAAGCGCCTCGCCGCGTCGACCGGACTCAAGCTGAGGGCGAACCTGGTGCTCAAGCACCCCTCGCCGAAGCTGGTCGCCGCGCACATCCTGTCCTTGCTCCCCAAGGGCGATCCGAAGTGATCGCACGGAGTACGGGGCGCCTTTCCGCCCCGTAGGAACGTCCCGCCGGCGGGACACCGCAAGCTCGACCGCGGCTCGTCCCGCCCGGCGTCTCATTGCCTTGACCGGCTGATCCACGTCCGTGAAGGTGGAGGTGATTTGTGAATTCCTCCGGTTCCTGGGCCTGTTTTTGAGGGGTTGATCTGTGTGCGTTCGTTCGGTGCGTCGGCTGCGCATAAAGGGCTGTGGCTGGCGCAGAAAATGACTCCCGACACGCTGAACCATGCGCTGACCATGTGGGAAGTGGACGGCGAATTGGACGCGGCGGTCATGGAATCCGCGTTTCTGCGTGTGATGGGCGAGGCGGAAGTACTCCGCGTCAACTTCGTCGACGACGGCAGTGGCGGACTGCGGCTCGTACCCCGGGAACTGGGGGACTGGCGGCCGTTCCTCACGGACCTCAGCGCCGAGGCCGATCCCGAGCAGGCGGCCCGGGACTGGCTGTCCGACATGGTCCGCAAGCCGTTCGACCTGGAGCAGGACCTGCTGTTCCGCCTCGGCGTCATCAAGCTCGCCGCGGACCGCTTCTACGTGGTGCTCGGCTACCACCACCTCATATCCGACGGGTTCGGCGCGGGCGGCCTGCTTTCGCGGCGCCTCGCCGAGGTGTACACGGCGCTCGTGCGGGGCACGGAGGTGCCGGAGCTCGCGGACCCGTGGGACGCCGAGTCGTTCGCGAACGAGGCGACGGAGTACCTCGCCTCCGAGAAGTTCACCGAGGACACGGAGTTCTGGCGCGACTACCTGAAGGACGCGCCCGTGCCCGCCCAGGTGCCGAACGTCGCCCTGTCCGACGCGCAGCGCGCCGAGCTCGCCGAGCCGCTGAGCAGCGCCGACCGCTGGTCCGAAGTGGCCGGCGCCATCGGCATGGTGAGCCGCACGCTGACCGTCCCGCGCGCCGAGGCGGACACGTGGACCGAGGCCGCGCAGGGCATGGGCGTGTGGATGTCGTCGATGCTGACCGCGGCCGCGTCGGCGTACTTCCGGCACCGCTGCGACCACCCGGAGTTCCTGGTCTCGCTGGCCGTGGGCAACCGCGTCGGCGTGGCCGCCAAGACGCCCGGCCTCGCGGTGAACGTGGTGCCGGTGCGCGTGCGGGTGCCGCTCAGCACGAGCTTCGCCGACCTCGCCGACGCGGTCGTCGACGAGACGTACGAGATCTTCGGCCACACCACCTGCCACTACTCGGACATCCAGCGCGCGAGCGACACCGTCCTGAGCGGCCGCGGCAGCTACGGCACCGTCATGAACGTCGTCGAGTTCGTGGAGCGACTCCACTTCGGCGACCACCCGGCGCGCTACTTCCCCGCGACGACCGGCGTCTTCGACGAGCTGTCGATCGGCATCTGCACCGACGGCAGCCCCGACAGCGACCTGTTCGTCCGCCTCGACGCCCCCGCGGGCCTCTACTCCCGCGAGGAGCTGCGCTTCATCGGCGCGGAGCTGATCGACTACATCCGCGCCGTGGTGGCCGACGACGAGAAGCCGCTCGGCGCCCTCGACATCGTGGACGGTCCGGAGCGGGACCAGGTCCTCACCGCGCCGAACGACACGGCCGTGCCGCTGCCGGGCTTGTCCGTGCCGGAGCTGTTCGCCCGCCAGGCGGAGCAGGACCCCGACGCCGTCGCGCTGACGTCCGGGGACACCACGGTCACGTACCAGGAACTCGACGAGCGCTCCAGCCGCCTCGCCGCGGCGCTGCGCCGCCGGGAGGTCGGCCCCGAGACGGTCGTGGCGGTGGCGCTGCCCCGCTCCGTCGACCTGGTCGTCGCCCTCCTCGCCGTGGTGAAGGCGGGCGGGGCCTACCTGCCGGTCGACCCGGCGTTCCCGGTGGACCGTATCGCCCCGGTGGTCAAGGACGCCTCGGCGCGCGCCCTGCTCACCGACGCGGCGACCGCCAAGGAGCTCTCCGTCGACCTGGACGTCCCGGCGATCCTGTTCGACGACCTCGTGTCGGACACCGCCGACGACGACGGCCAGGAGTCGGCCGAACCGCCGCACCGGGACGGCCTCCTTGCCGTGATGTACGGCTCCGGAACGAACGGCGCGGCCACCGGAGTCGCCGTGACGCACCGCACCATGGAGCGGTTCGTCCTGAACCGCCCCTGGAGCGAGGGCGGCAAGGGCACCGTGCTCTGGCACACGCCGCACACCTCCGACGCGCTCGCCCTCGAACTGTGGGTGCCGCTCCTGAACGGCGGCCGCGTGGTCGTCGCCCCCGCGGGCGAGCAGAGCGTCGACCAGCTGGCCGAGCTGCGGGCGGCGCACGACGCCGCCACGGTGTGGCTGCCCGCGGGCCTGTTCTCGGCGGTCGCCGCGGAGCGCCCCGAGCGCCTCGCCGGGTTCCGCGAGGTGTGGACCGGCGGCGACCGCGTGTCCGCGACCGCGGTACGGCGCGTGCGCGCGGCCTGCCCCGAGGTGACGGTCGTGAGTGCCCACGGCCCGGCGGAGACCGCCGTGTTCGCGGCCTCCCACCTGCTGGCGGCGGACGAGCCTGCGCACCACGAGGGCGCGCTCGGCCGCCCGCTGGACAACACGGTCCTCTACGTCCTCGGCCCGGGCCTCGCCCCGGTGCCCGTCGGCGTGGCCGGCGAGCTGTACGTGGCCGGGCCCGGCGTGACCCGCGGCTACCCCGGCCGGCCGGGGCCGACCGCGGAGCGGTTCGTGCCCAGCCCGTTCGGTCCCGCCGGCGCGCTCATGTACCGGACCGGCGACCGGGTGCGGTGGAACGACGAGGGCCTCCTCGAATACGTGGGCCGGGCCGACAGCCAGGCGGACGTGCGCGGCTTCCGGGTCGAACTGGCCGACGTCGAGGAGGCGTTGTCGCAGCATGACGGCCTCGCGCAGTCGGTCGCGGTCGTCAGGAAGGACGACTCCGGTCAGCAGCGCCTCGTGGCCTATGTGGTCCCGGCGGGCGGCCGTGCCGACCTCTCGGGCGAGGAGCTGCGCGGGTACGCCGCCGGGCGCCTGCCGGAGGCCATGGTGCCGTCGGTGTTCGTGATCCTCGAACGCCTGCCGGTCACGGCCGGCGGGCGGGTGGACCGGGCGGCGCTGCCGGAGCCCGCGTTCGACGACGGGAAGTACCGCGCCCCGCGCAACCGCACCGAGCGGATCCTGGCCGAGGCGTTCGCCGACGTCCTCGAACTGGACCGGGTGGTGGGCATCGACGAGGACTTCTTCGACCTCGGCGGCAACTCGCTGCGGGCGATCCGGCTCACCGGTCTGATCCGGTCGGAGCTGAAGCAGGAGGTGTCCATCCGCAAGCTGTTCGCGGCGCGCACCATCGCCGGTCTTTCGGACATGTGGAAGGACCTCACCCAGTCCAGCAGGCCGAGCCTGCGCAGGCGGACGAAGGACGGCCAGGCCCTGTAGGCGCCCCGCCGCTCTCCTCACGACGCCCCGGTCGGCCTCACCGACCGGGGCGTCGCCGTGCCACGGCCGCCCTTGGCGGCTCCCGTGCCCAGGTGGCCCCTGCACCCGAACACGACGAAGGCCCCCTCGCGAACGAGGGGGCCTTCTGTGTGGAGCGCCCGGCAGGCCTTGCACCTACATTTCCCATCGGATGATGGGCGTCTTTCCTTGGACCACAGACGCGCGACTCCCGTGCGCAGCACCGGAGTTACGTAGAAGATCATACACGGTTACGGGGATGCCGAAGCCGCCGAAGCCGTTCCGGGACGCGAAGAGGGCGGCGTACGCCGACGTGGTGTCGGAGTACGCCGCCCTGGGGCAGGACGTCCCGCGCGAGGGGGGGAGAGGCGCGGTCGTCCCGGTCCTGGGTTACTTCGATTCGCGGTTGTAGACCGACTTCGCCCAGAAGTAGCCGAGCGCGGTGAGCGCCACGCACCAGACGACCGCGAGCCAGCCGTTGTAGCCGATCTCGCTGCCGCCGAGGAGGCCGCGCACGGTCTCGATGGCCGGCGTGAACGGCTGGTACTTGGCGATCGGCTGGAACCAGCCCGGCATCGCGTCGAGCGGCACGAAGGTGCTGGAGATCAGCGGCAGGAAGATCAGCGGCATGGCGTTGTTGCTGGCCGCCTCCGCGTTCGGGCTGACCAGACCCATGCCGACCGCGATCCAGGTGAGCGCGATGGTGAACAGCGCGAGCATGCCGAAGGCCGCGACCCACTCCAGGGCCGTGGCGTCCGTGGAGCGGAAGCCGATGGCCACGGCGATGACGCCGACGAAGACCACGCTCATGATCGCCTGCAGCACGCTGCCGATGACGTGCCCGATGAGCACGGAGCCGCGGTGGATGGCCATCGTGCGGAAGCGGGCGATGATGCCCTCGGACATGTCGTTGGAGACGGACACCGCGGTGCCGATCGTGGTGCTGCCGATGGTCATCATCAGCAGGCCCGGCACGAGGAAGGCGATGTAGTCGGAGCGGTCGGCACCGCCGCCGCCGATGCCCGCGCTCATCGTGTCGCCGAAGATGTAGACGAAGAGCAGCAGCAGCATCACCGGCGTGAGCAGCAGGTTCAGCGTGAGGGACGGATAGCGCCGCGCGTGCAGGAGGTTGCGGCGCAGCATCGTGGACGAGTCGCGCACGGCGAGGGACAGGGAGCTCATCGGACAGCCTCCTTGGGCTTGTCGGTGCCGCCGGTGAGGGCGAAGAACACGTCGTCGAGGTCGGGGGTGTGCACGGTCAGCTCGTCCGCCTCGATGTCGGCGGAGTCCAGCCAGTCGAGGATGGAGCGCAGCTCGCGCTGGCTGCCGTCACTGGGGATCTGCAGCGAGAGCGCCTCGTCGTCCCGGGCCGCCTCGCGCAGCGCGAGCGCGGCGCTCTGGTAGGCGGACGGGTCGGAGAAGCGGAGCCGTACGTGCCCGCCGGGGATCAGCCGCTTGAGCTCCTCGGCGGTGCCCTCGGCGGCGATCTTGCCGTCGTTGAGCACGGCGATGCGGTCGGCGAGCTCGTCGGCCTCCTCCAGGTACTGGGTGGTGAGGAAGACGGTGACGCCGTCGGAGACGAGCCCGCGGATGATGCCCCACATGTTGTGGCGGGAGCGCGGGTCGAGGCCGGTGGTGGGCTCGTCGAGGAAGATGATCCGCGGGTTGCCGACCAGGGTCATGGCGATGTCGAGGCGGCGCTTCATGCCGCCCGAGTAGGTGGAGGCGGGCTTCTTCGCGGCCTCCACCAGGTCGAAGCGCTCCAGGAGTTCGGCGGCGACGCGCCGTCCCTCGCGCTTGGGCAGGTGGTGCAGGTCCGCCATGAGCCACATGTTCTCCTCGCCGGTGATCAGGCCGTCGACGGCGGAGAACTGCCCGGTGACGCCGATCGCGGCCCGCACCCCGTCCGCCGCCTTGGCGACGTCGTGGCCCGCGACATGGGCCTCTCCGCCGCCGGCGGGGATGAGCGTGGACAGGATCTTGACGGTGGTGGTCTTGCCGGCACCGTTGGGCCCGAGCAGCGCGAAGACCGAGCCGGTCGGGATGTGCAGATCGATGCCGTCGAGGACGGTCTTCTCTCCGTACGACTTGCGCAGTCCGGAGGCGGAGACGGCGATCGGTGACGTGTGACCGCCGGCCTGCCTGGACGTGGGCATGACAGAAGAAGGCATGGGGTCCTCCGTTCGAAGGCTGAAGTGGATCAGGGACGGGGCTTGTCGGGGGTGTTCAGATCTTGGCGCGGAGGATGTCGATGTTGCCGTGCCGGGTGCGGGCGCGGA
>NZ_JBHYJH010000042.1:0-61400 GCF_042740445.1 Streptomyces sp. NPDC059003
GCGCTGGCCGCCGTGGTGCCGTCCGGGCCGGAAAGGCCGTCGTCCGCGGCCTGTTCGGCCGCGTGCTCCGCCACCGCGCGCGCGACGAATCGCAGGGTGGTGAAGATATCCGGCATGCCGGCGGCCGCGTTCGTCAGCCTGCCCTTGTGCACCGACCTCACCCGCTGCATGGGTGCCACATGGAACCCGTCCTCGGTGAGCGTCCGGAGGTTGCGCTGCACGGCGGGCCGCGCGAGCGCGCCCTCGGGCAGGGACGGGGCGAGCACCACGGGGGCCCGCGTGCTCAGTACGGTGCTCAGCGCGAGGCTGTCGGGCATGCCGAGGGCGCACTTCGCAACGAAGTTCGTGGTGGCCGGGGCGACAAGGACCAGATCAGGCCACTCGGCGAGCTCCTGGTGCGGCGTGACGCCGCGCTCCGTCCGCCACTCCGGCCCCTCGACCGGGGCCTGGGTGACCGCCGCGAGCGCCTCACGGGACACGAGCCGCTCCGCCGAGTGCGTCAGGCACACCCGGATCGACCAGCCGTACCAGGTCTGCATCAGGGCGATCCAACTGGGCAGCGCCGTCACGGCGAAGGCGCCCGTGCCGACCAACAGCAGGCGTCCTCGCTCCAGTTCGACGTGCGGATGCCCGCTCTCCTTCCGCTTACCGGCCTCGCCCGGTCCCGTTGTGGATCCCGCCACGGCGGCTTCCTCCCTCTCCGTCGACCATCGTCCGAGCGCGGACGGCGGCGTCCGGAGCCGAACTCCCCCGCGGCCCGCGGCGCTTCATTGAAGCAGGACCCCCGCCGCGGCCGGAATCCTTCTCAAGAAGGCTTGTCGGGTCACACTTTGGGACTACTCACCCTCACCCTTATCTATGACCTTGCAAGGGCCTTCCCACCTGTCCTTGTATCCCCCACACGCCCCCGGGTAGGGTCACTCCTCGTCCCCCGCCCCAGCCGACACCGGGGGGCTGTGCAGACGACAGAAGAACCCCCCGCATGCTCACACGCGAAGGTATTCCTGGACGTGAATCTCACGGACGCCCAGATCTTGACCGACCTTGAGGAAGTGGCGGAACGGGAGCTGAATCGCCACTTGGCAAGCGCGGTCGAATGGTTCCCCCACACATACGTCCCCTGGAGCAGGGGACGGGATTTCGACGGTGTCATGGGCGGTGAGCCATGGCGCCCGGAACAGTCACAGCTGAGCGAACTCGGCCGCATCGCGCTCAAGGTGAACCTCCTCACCGAGGACAACCTCCCCCGGTACCACCGGCAGATCGTGGAGATCTTCGGCCGGGACGCCGCATGGGGCACCTGGGTGGACCGGTGGACGGCCGAGGAGGCGCGGCACTCCATCGTGATCCGCGACTACCTCGTCACGTCGCGCGCGGTGGATCCGGTGGACCTCGAACGGGCGCGCATGGCCCATATGTCGGCCCCCGCGCCGGCGGACGGCAGCGTGCTTGAAGTCATCGCCTACGTGACGCTCCAGGAGCTCGCGACCCGGGTCGCGCACCGCAACACCGGCCATGTGGTGGACGATCCGGTCTGCGACCGGCTCCTCGCGCGGGTGGCCAAGGACGAGAACCTCCACATGATCTTCTACCGGAACATGCTGGAGGCCGCCCTCGAGCTCGCGCCCGACCAGAGCATGCGCGCCGTCACCGACGTCGTACGGGGCTTCAGCATGCCCGGAGAAGGCATCGCCGGATTCCAGCGCGCGGCCGCCCACATCGCCATCGGCGGCATCTACAACGCCCGCATCCACCACGACAGCGTCCTCGACCCGGTGCTCCGGCACCTGGACGTCCTGGGCCGGAGCGGTCTTGGGCCGGAGGGGCGGCGGGCGCAGGACGAGCTCGGCGGCTTCCTGGAGGCGCTGCGGGACGAGGCCGGGAGGTTCGAGGACCGCCGGCTCGCGCTGCTCGCCCGCCGGGAGCGCAGAGCCGAGGCCGCGCACAGAGCCGAGGCCGCGCACAGAGCCGAAGCGGTCCGCTGAGGCCGAGCCCTCCACCGAGCCGGAGCAGCCGCCCGGCAAGGCCGTCCCACCGCGCACAGCAGTACAGTTGACGGCTCCTCAGCAACGGAGATACCCGGCATCGCCAGGTGCAGGGATGCGGCCGCGCCCGCGTCCACCCCCGCACCGGGCGGTGCCCTGTTCGACGAGCTTCCCTCCTGGAGGCGGGCATCTTTTACCTCATCATCGCCAGCGACATCCTGTTCTGGGTGCTCCTCCTGGCCGGGCTCGCGGCCCGCTACGTGGCCGGCTGGCGGCGCCTGGGCGCCGGGCTGCTGCTCTGCGTCCCCCTCATCGACGTCGTACTGCTCACCACCACCGTGATCAGCGTGCGCAACGGCGACGAGCCCAGCATCTGGCACGGCCTGTCCGCCGCGTACCTCGGCATCACCGTCGTCTACGGCCACCGGACGATGCGCTGGGCCGACGCGAAGTTCGCCCAGCGCTACGAGGGCGCGCCCAAGCCCGAACAGCGCACCCTCTACGGCACCGAGGCGATCGTCTCGGCGTGGAAGAGCTGGCTGACCTTCATGCTCGCCTTCGCCATCAGCGCCGCCATGATCCTCGGCCTTGTCGCTCTGGTCGGCGGCCCCGAGAAGGGCGCGCCCTTCATGGTGTGGTTCAACCCGCTCAGCAAAATCGCCCTCTACAGCCTGATCGGCCCCGTCATCACCACCATCTGGCCGGGCTCGCCCCCGGAGGAGGAGGCGCAGCACAAAACATCGGGCACCGGAAAGGCCTAGGGGCCGTCGGTAAATCCCGTCGGCAAACCCCGTCAGAAATCCCTGTCAGCAAACCCCGTCACCAGCAGAGAAGTTCACCGACGCAACAGAGGCCCGTGATCTCGTGAGCACAGCAGAAGAGGCAAGAATACCGGTATTCGAGGCGCCGTACGCCTGGCCCGAGATCGAGGAGACGACACGGAGTCAGGGGGCGGCGATCGTCCGCTCATTGATTCCCGAGGAACTCCTCGACACTTTCAACGGCCAAGTCGACGACTGGTTCGCCGTCGACTCCGGAAGGGCGGCCCCGGAAACGTCGTCGACGGCGTACAACGGATTTCTCGGCCGCAAGACGCTGCGCCTGCACGCGCTCCCCGGAAAGATCCAGGCGTCGCACGACCTGATCACCGAGCCGCGCATTCTCGGCGCGGTGCGCAGGCTGCTCTCCCAGTGGTGCAACCAGGTGCTGCTCAGCGCGGCGGAGGTCATTCAGATCGGCCCCGGCGAGTCGTCGCAGATGCTGCACCGGGACACCGGCTCCTGGTGGCCCGACCTCCCGCGGGGCGAACACCCGTGGAACGTGAGCGCGATGATCGCCCTCACCCCGTTCACACGGCAGAACGGCGCGACGCGCGTGGTGCCCGGCAGCCACCCCTGGCCGCTCGGCCGGCGGCCGCGGCCGCACCAGATCGCGCGAGCCGTCATGGACCCCGGTGACGTGCTGTTCTTCCGCGGGGACGTGCTCCACGGAGGTGGCCCGAATCAGACGCAGGACACCTCGCGTCGCGGTGTGACCCTGAGCTACTGCGCCGGCTGGCTGCGGCCCGTCGACAACGCGATGCTCTCGATACCGCCGCGCCGCGCGGCAGAGCTCCCGGACGAGCTGCTCGGCCTCCTGGGCTACGCCGTGCACGACTCGACCAGCGTCAAGGGAGGCCTGGTCGGCACGTTCGACTACACCGACCCGCTCACGGCCCTGCGCAACGGCGAGTTGGCCTGAAAGCACCGACGGCACATCCCAATAACACGGACCCCACCCACCCCTGTCACCACTCCCCCTATCACTACTCCCCGCAGTGTTTTACAATCGCATTACCATCCCTAAACTGGGGATGTTTTCCTTGGACACTGCGGGCAGTTGGACCACACCCCCCTCCCCGACCACGACCACTCGGGGGGCCTGACGTCCGCGGTGCACTCTCACAGGGAGCAACGGGGCATGGCAATAAGATTGGCAATTGCGCACGCAGGCGGTCTCGCTCGTGCCGGTATCGTCCAGATCCTGCAGGCCGCGGGCGATATGTCGGTGGTTGCCTTCGCGGTCGACCGGGAACAACTCCTCGGTCTCCATAACTATGTGACCGCCGATGTCATGATCATCGACGGCAGTGATGCTGAATTAAGTAATTCCGCGGTCATACGTGAAATCGCGGTCTCGCAAAAAACGGACGTACTCCTGCTCATGCCGAAGAAACTCGACGGCAATGTCCTGCGCGCACTCTCGGCCGGGGCCGTCGGCATCCTCCCCATGGATGCCGGGGCCGGTGAACTCGTGGCGGCGATCCGGCTGATCGCGGCGGGGCACGGATATCTCGACCCCATCGCCATCCGCCCACTCGTCAGGACCGCCGCCCACCAGGACGTCGAGCAGACCCTCACCGCCGACGACCGCTTCGCCAAGGTCCTCACCACGCGCGAGAAGCAGGTCCTCACCTATGTCGGCCAGGGCATGTCCAACGCGGACATCGCCCAGCGCCTCACCGTCTCGGAGAACACCGTGAAGACCCATGTGAGCCGGGTACTCAGCAAGTTGCGCCTCCGCAGCCGTGTCGAGGCGGCCCTGGCGGTCCGCAACTCCTGGAGCCACCAGGAGTGTGAGACGGTCCCGCGCTACGACTGAGATCGCCGCCCCGCCACGGCCGTACGCGGGCAGGATGGCCCCATGGACCTGGCGAACATGGGCGCCATCGCCGCCCTTCTCTCCGCCGCCGTCGCCTTCGTCGCGGCATGGTGGAGCAAACGCGGCGCCGAACGAGCGGCGGACCACGAACGCGCCCAGTGGCTGCGCGGCCAACTCGCCGACGCGACCACGGAGTTCCTCCGGGCGACGGACGCCTTGTTCCGTACGGTGCGGCGCCTGCCCGACATCGACCACGAACAGCGCGGGCCGCTGCTCGGCGAACACTCCAGGGCGGTGGAGGAGGCCTACGCCCCCGTGGAGCTCATGGCCCCGCCGGATCTCCTGCCGTCGGCCAAGGAGTTGCTGGAGCGCTGCCGCTATCTGGAGCGCGTGGCGCTCGACCGGTCCGTGCTCCGCTCGGCGGTCAGCGCCCTGGAAGCCGGCTGGTGCCCCCGCGACGCGGAGACGTGCGACGACGACCGGCACGGCGCGGCGTCCGTCGCCTGGGACCTGCTCACCGGCTGGGCGGACAAGGAGGACGAAGAGCGGTGGCGGGGTCGGCGACCCCCTTATGGAGCGCGCGGCGGCCGTCCGCGAGGCCTTCGTCGGCGCTGCCCGGACCGGCCCCCTCAGCGCCTCGTCCCCCGCTCCCGGATGAGGGACGTCAGGCCTCCATGGACGCCGCGAGGGAGCGCGGGCGCAGGTCGGTCCAGTGGGACTCGACGTACTCCAGGCAGGCCTGACGGGTGTTCTCGGCGAACGCGACCGTCCAGCCGCCGGGCACCTCGGCGAAGGACGGCCAGAGCGAGTGCTGGCCCTCGTCGTTCACCAGGACCAGGAAGCGGCCTTCGGCGTCGTCGAACGGGTTGGTGCTCATGGTCAGTGAGGGTGCTTTCCGTAGAGGGAACAGGGATGGCAGGGAGCGCCACCATGAGGTTAGGCTCACCTAATTACGGAGCTTAGCTCTCCCTCTTCCCTCTCTCAAGGAGACTTCAGCCGGCCATGACCGATCCCGTCTCCGGCCTGACGGCCGACGCCCGTGCCGCTGCCGATATCGATGCCGACGCCGATGCCGACACGGCCCATGCCTTCGTCGAGTTCGGGCTGTCCGGCGCGCCCGGCACCGACGCCTTCTGGGCGGCCGCGGGGGCGCCCGTGTCGGTGCCCGCCGACGACGGCGGCTGGGTGACCTTGTTCCTGTGGCGCGGGTCGGAGGCCCGCATCGGCTTCGAGAGCTGGTCACAGCCCGTGCCCCTGCGCCGCTTCGGCGACACGGACTGCTGGTACGCCAAGGTCCGCATGCCCGCGCGGCTGCGGGTGACCTACCAGTTCCTCACGGACGAGGCCGCGTACGCCGACCCGCTCAACCCGGTCGGTGCGGGCGGTGACCGGTCCATCGCGGCGACGCCGGACGCACCGGCCCAGCCGCACTGGCCCGTGGTCGGCGCCGACGACGTCCTGCCCCTCCCCCGCACCCGGATCCGCTGGGCCAGTGAGCGGCTCGGCGGGCGGCGCACCGTGCGCGTGCACCCGGCGGGCGGCGGCGGGCCCGTGGTCCTGCTGCTCGACGGGGACGACTGGCTGTATCTGCACCCCGCCATGAGCGCGTTCGACGCGGCCGTCGCCGACGGGGAGCTGCCCCCCGTCACTCTCGTCTTCCTGCCCGCCAAGGACAGGGAGGCCGAGTTCGCGTGCGGGCCCGAGCTGTGGGAGGCGGTACGGGACGAACTGCTGCCGCTGGTGGCGGAGTCCGGCGTACCCGCCGACCGGGACCGCCTCGTGGTCGCCGGGCAGAGCCTCGGCGGCCTCAGTGCGATGTACGCGGCGCTGGCGTTTCCGGATCTTGTGTCCCGTGTCGCCGTTCAGTCGCCGTCGTTCTGGTGGACGCCGGATGCCATGGGTCTGGCGGACCCCCTTGGCGGGCCGGTCGGCGGCACCCTCGCCGCGCGGCTGCGGGGACGCCCCGACCTGTCGGGGCTGCGGGTCGCTTTCGACGTCGGGGAGCACGAGGCGGGGATGCTGCCCCATTGCGCACTCGTTGAGACCCTCACTGAACAGGCCGGTGCGGCCGTGCGGGTTTCTCGGTCGGCCTCCGGGCATGATCGGGCGGGGTGGCGGCATGCGTTGCTGCGGGATGTTGCCTGGGCCCTGGGATGAGTTTTGTCTGCGGACCGGTGGGGGCTGGGCACGCCCACGCGGCGGAGCCGCACATGACACAGCCCCGCGCCCCTTCGAGGCGCTCAGCCCCTCACCGAGCCACCGCCCGGCAGTAGGCCTCATCCGTAGCCAGTAGATTCCGATGGGTGTCCTCGGCCGTGATGACTCCGTCGTCCAGGACCAGGACCCGGTCGGCGGCGTCCAGGAGGGCGGGGCTGCTGGTGAGCACGACCGTGGTGCGGCCCCGGCGCAGCTTCGCTACGTTGCGCGCGATGAGCTGTTCGGTGACCGCGTCGACGGCGGTCGTCGGGTCGTGCAGGACGAGGACGTCGGTGTCGGCGGCGAGGGCGCGGGCCAGGGAGAGGCGTTGGCGCTGGCCGCCGGAGAGGTTCGCGCCGCGGTCGCGTACGCCGTAGTCGAGTCCTTCGCGGTGCAGGGCGACGACGTCGGTCAGCATGGACGCCTCGACGGCCTCGGGGACCATCCGGCTGGTGCCCGACGGGTCGATGTTCGTGCGCAGGGTGCCCGCGAAGATCTCCCCGTCGTACGGGTTCACCAGCATGTGCTCGCGGACCGCCTCGACGGACAGGTCCGCGAGCTCCTGCCCGCCGAGGCGCACCACGCCCTCGTACGCGTCGGGCGGGACGTGCACGGCCAGGATCGACGCGAGGTCGGCCGCCGCGCGCGGCTGGTAGACGGCGATCGCCACGAACTCGCCCGCGGGCACCTGGAAGTTCAGCTTGCGCAGGGGCCCGTGCTGGACGCAGTCGACCTCGAGGCCGCCGCCCGCGGCGGGGCGCTCGGAGCCGGGGGTCGTCACCGGCGGCGCGGTGAGCACGAGTGCCATCCGCTCGGCCGACGCGCGCGCGACCATCACGTACTTCGGCATCTCCGAGAACAGTTTGAGCGGCTCCATGATGAACTGCGCGAGGCCGACGGCCATGACGAGTTCCCCGATGTCGATCTGGCCGTCGAACGCCAGCCAGCCCGCCGTCAGGGTCACGGCGGCGGCGAGGACGGCGTTGAGGGCGAGCGCCGTGCCCGCGTACGCGCCGTTCACCTTGGCGACGGTGATCGCCTGGTGCTTCGCCTCCGTGCTGACCTTCCGGTAGGAGCGGAACGCCGCGTGGTTGCCGCCGAATCCGTGCAGCGGGCGCAGGCCGGTGATCAGGTCGGCGACCTTGGCGCCCGCGCGGGCCACCCGGGCCTGCTGCTCGCGGGTGCTGGAGCCGATCCGCTTGGACATCACGCTCAGGACCGACAGGATCGCGACGGTGCCCACGATCACGAGCAGCCCGAGCCGGAAGTCGGCGAGGCCGAGCGCGACGGCCGCGACGACGACCGCGACCAGCGAGCTGATCAGCATCGGCACGACTTCGACGATGTCCGCGGTCTGGTCGGCGTCCTCCGTGGCGATGGTGAGGACCTCGCCGGACTTGAGGTCGACGTCCCTGGCCACCGGCTGGAGCCCGCAGGCCGCGACCCGCACCCGCCAGCGGTGCGCCTCGGTCGTGTTGGCCTTCTGCAGGATGCGCATGCCGAACCGCCACGACAGCGACACCGTCGTGATGATCACGGCGAGCGCGCCGATCGCGACGGCGAGCGAGCCGAGGCTCCGGTCGTCCCGCAGCGTGTGCTCGACGATCAGGCCGAGCGCGATGGGGAAGGCCGTCTCACCGGCCTGGTACAGGCCCATGAGGACGGTGCCCCAGACCATGGCGCCGACGTTGCGGCGCAGCGCGGTCTTGAGGATGTCGGAGCCCGGGCGGGGCCGCCGCGTGTCTGCTGTGGTCGCGTCAGGAGTTGTCATCGAGGTGGCGGGCAATCGCTTCCGGGGTTCGCAGGGTGAACAGGTCTCGGATCGTGACCACAGGACCGTACTCGCGGCGGAGCAGCCCGATCAGGCGCACCGCCAGCATGGAGTGCCCTCCGAGGGACACGAAGTCGCTCACTGCGCTCACCTCGTCGTCGTCCAGGTCCAGGGCCTCGGCGAAGTACTCGCACACCACGGTCTCGGTCTCGGTCCCCGGGCCGCGCTCCCCCGCCGTGGTCAGCGCGCCGAGCGGCTTGGCCTCCGGCAGCGCCTTCGTGTCAGCCTTCCCGTTCACGGTGAGCGGGATGCTTTCGACCTGGGCGTAGTGCGTGGGACGCAGGAAGTCCGGCAGGCCCGCGCCCACGTCGGCGGCGACCGCCGCGAGGTCAGCGCCGTCGAGGACGAGGTAGGCGGCGAGGCGGTACGCGCCGTCGACCTGCGGGTCCGGCTGCGCGACCGCGGCGGTGAACCGCACCGCCGGGTGCGCCGCGAACGCGGCCTCGACCTCGCCGAGTTCCACCCGGTGCCCTCGGATCTTGACCTGCTGGTCGGTGCGGCCCAGGTACATCAGGTTCCCGTCGGGCCGCCGGACCACCAGGTCGCCGGTGCGGTACATGCGCTCGCCTGGCTCGCCGAACGGGCAGGCCACGAACCGGTGGGCGGTCTGGGCGGGCTGTCCGAGGTAGCCGCGGGCGATGCCGATGCCGGACACGTACAGCTCGCCGGGGACGCCGTCGGGCAGCGGCCGCAGCCACGGGTCGAGGACGTACACGTCGGTGTTGTCGATCGCGACGCCCACCACGGGGTCCTGGCACTCGAAGGTGCCGACGCCGAGGGTGTTGATGGTGTACTCGGTGGGCCCGTACAGGTTGTAGCCGACCGTGCCCTCGGTCTCGCCGAGGCGCTGCCACAGCGTCGGCGTGACGGCCTCACCGCCGAGGAGCACGAGCGCCGGGCGCCGCCCGGGGTGGTCGAGCAGGCCCTCCGCCGCGAGCTGCTGGGCGTAGGTCGGGGTGACGTTGATGACGTCGATCCCGTGCTCCAGACAGTACGCGACCAGGCCGGGCGCGTCGCGGCGCAGCTCCTCGTCACAGATGTGCACCTCGTGGCCGTCGGCGAGCCAGAGCAGCTCCTCCCACGACATGTCGAACGCGAACGACACGGTGTGCGCGATGCGGAAGACCCGGTGGCCGTGGTCGGCGAGGACCGGCTCGAAGATCCGGCGCTGATGGTTGATCAGCATGTTGGTGAGCCCGGCGTACTCAGTCACCACGCCCTTGGGCTTCCCGGTCGATCCGGAGGTGTAGATCGTGTACGCGGGGTGGCGGAGGCGGTCCGGGTCGTCCGGGTCGAACGTCAGATACGGCTCGGCCTCGGGCAGGGGCCGGTCCAGCTCGATCAGGTCGCCGGTGTCGATCAGATCGCCGGTCAGACGGGGGGAGACGGCGCTCACCGTGAGGATCACGTCGGGCCGTGCGTCCGCGACGATCGTGGCGATCCGCTCGTCCGGGTGGTCGAGTTCCAGGGGTACGTACGCGGCGCCTACGCGCAGGACCGCGAACAGCGCCACGATCGAGTCGAGGGAGCGCGGGATCGCGAGGCCCACGGTCGTCTCGGGGCCGATGCCCCGCCCGGCGAGTACTCCGGCGACCGCGCGGCTGCGGTCCCGGAGTTCGGCGAACGTCATGGTCGCGCCGTGGGCGACGAGCGCCACGCGCTGCGGGTCGCGGTCCGCGGCCCGGTCGAAGCGGTCGACGACGGTGTCCGTGCCGACGTCCGTCCGCGCGGCGGGCTCGGGCCGCTGTCCGAGGCCCGGCAGCGCGCCGACCGGGCCGGTCGAGCGGGCGAGGTCGTCGAGGACGCGCACGTAGTCGTCGAGGAGCCGCCGGGCGCCGGCGGTGTCGCCGTCGCGGTGCTCCAGCTTGACCGTGAGCCGCTCGCCGGGGGTGACGACCCACGTGAACGGATAGTGGGTGGAGTCGTCGGCCTTCACCGAGGTGATGCCGTGCCGGGCGTTCATCTCGGCGAACGCGTCCATGTCCAGGAAGTTCTGGAGCACGAACAGGTTGTCGAACAGGGTGTCGTGCCCGCTGGCGCGCTGGATCTCGCCGAGCCCGAGGTGCTCGTGCTCCATCGCCTCGACGCGGGCGACCTGGACGGCCGACAGATAGTCCCGGACGGTGTCGTCGGGCCGGGCCCGCGTCCACATGGGCACGGTGTTGAGCAGCACGCCCACGATGTCGGACAGGCCCTCGCCGTCGCGGCCGGAGACGGTCACGCCGAACACGGCGTCGCTGCGGCCCGTGTGCGCGCCGAGGAGCAGGCCGAACGCGCCGGTCAGGACCGAGTTCAGCGTGACGCCGTGCGCCTTGGCCGCGTTCCGCAGCAGGTCCGACTGGTCGGCGGACAGCGTGTGGACGAGGGCGCGGGGCAGCTCGTCGGAGAGGGTCGGTGCCGGTCCGGCGAGCAGGGTCGGGCCGGGGAGCTCGGCCAGGTGCTCCGCCCAGAAGCGCTCGGACACGGCGGGGTCCTTGGCGGCGAGCGCCCGGGCGTGGTCCTCGAAGCTCGGTGTGGCCGGTGCCGGGTCGAGCTCCTCGCCCGCGAGGAGGGCCGCGTACGCGTCGAACAGGTCCCGCAGCACGATCTCGCGGGACCAGCCGTCCCACAGCAGCAGGTGGTAGCTCAGGAGCAGGCCGTCGCGGCCGTCGGGCAGCCGCACCACGGTGAGGCGGATCAGCGGCGGCTCACCGGGGTCGAAGCCGGTGTCGCGGTCCCGGGTGCGCAGGGCCTCGACGTCGTCGTCCGTGGCCAGTTCGACGGTGCGGACGTCGACGCGGCGGCCCGCCTTGAGGACCTGGACCGGGTTGCCGTCGTCGTCGGTGGCGAAACCCGCGCCGACGACCGGGTGCCGCCACATCACGTACGACATCGCCCCGGCGAGCGCGTCGGCGTCCAGGCGCCGGTCGAAGGTGAACCAGCTCTGCGCGACGTAGTGCCCGGCCTGGCCCGCCATCTGGGCCTGGAAGAACAGGCCGCGCTGGAGCGGGGTGACCGGCGCGGTGCGCTCGGCCGTCGCGGCGGCGTCCGCGATCTGTGCGAGGGCGCTGAGCCAGTGCTCGGTGATCTCGTCGGGGACGCCGTCGGCGAGCGTGAAGGCGGCGTGCAGGCTGCCGGTGGCCGCGTCGGTCCACGCGTTGACCTCGACGGCGTACGGGCTGCCCGGGTCGCCGCCGGTGAGGTGCAGCGCCTGGGACTCGCTGCCCCGGCCCAGGTAGTTGAACAGGACCTGGGGGCGGGCGGTCAGGAGCGGGGCCGTCTGCGGGTTGAGGTACCTGAGCCGGCCGTAGCCGACGTGTGCGGCCTCGTCGGGCTGGCGTGCGGCGACCTCGCGCGCGGCCGCGACGGGGTCGGTGTGCGCGGTGAGCCGCACGGGCGCGATGGCGGTGAACCAGCCGACGGTGCGGGTGTAGTCGTGGTGTTCGTCGGCCGGGACCCTGCCGTGCCGTTCGAGCTCGACGGCGAGGTCGGTGGGCGACGCCTGGATCCGCGTCAGCGCGGTGCGCAGCGCGCCGCACAGCAGCTCGGTGAGGCCGAGGCCGAGCGCGGTGGGCGCGGTGCGGGTCACGCGGTCGCTGAGGTCGGGCGCGAGGACGACGGTGGTCTCGCGCGGTTGTGCCACGGCGGGCAGCAGCGCGGGCGCCTGGAGCGTGGTGACCCAGTGCCCGAGGTCGTCGCTCGACTCGGCGGCCTTGCGCGTCAGGGCCTCGGCGTACTCGGCGTAGGAGGTGGTCGGCGGCGCCAGGGGCTCCCCGCGCAGGGCGGTGGCCAGGTCGTCGAGGAGGACGAGCCAGGACACCGAGTCGACGGCGATGTGGTGCACGGTGACGACCAGGGTCCGGCTCGTCTCCAGCCACGAGAAGGCGATGACGTCCCCGGACTCGGGGTCGAGCCGTCCGGCGGCCTCGTTCGCCGCCGCCGTCGCGTCGCTCGTGTCCGGCCGGGCCACCGTGACCTCGCGGGCGGGTTCGGTGCGCAGGGTCCACACCCCGTGCTCGACGCGCAGCCGCAGCCGGAGGGCCGGGTGCGCGGCCACGACGGCGTGCGCGGCGCGCCCGGCGTCGGCGTACCCGGTGCCCTCGGGCGCCACGAGCGTCCTGGCCTGGGCGAACCGGTCGAGCGATCCGCCGAGTTCGCGCTGGCGCAGGATGATCGGCGTGGGCGCCACGGGGCCGTCCTCGCGGCGGACGGGCGCCGGGACGGCCGTCGGGGCCTGTGCCGTACGCGTGCCCAGGTGCTCGGCGAGGCCGCGCGGCGTCTTGTACAGGAACATGTCCTTCGGGGCGATGGGCAGGCCGGCGGCCCTGGCGCGGTTGATCACGGTGATGGCGACGATGCTGTCGCCTCCGGCGCGGAAGAAGTCGGTGTCGGGGTCCACGGCTGCGCCGGGCAGGGTGTCGGTGAAGATTTCGACCAGGGCGGCCAGTGCGTTTTCGCCTGCGGGTGTTTCGTGGCTGGTCGCGCCCCGCGGCGGAGCCGCTGATAGATCCAGCCCCGCGCCCCTGCGGGGCGCACTCGCCCGGCCAGCCAAGGCCTTGCGGTCCAGCTTGCCGTTGACCGTCAAGGGCAGGGCGTCCGTCGTCAGCACCCGGCCCGGCACCATGTGCACGGGAAGCTTGGCTGCAAGCCGTCCCACGAAGTCGGTCGGCACCTCGCCCACCACATGGGCGACGAGGTGGTCGCCGCTGGGCGCCACCGTGACCGCCACGTCGACCACGCCGTCGAGTTCCCTGACCGCCGACTCCACCTCGCCGAGCTCGATGCGGAAGCCCTTGAGCTGCACCTGGTCGTCGGCGCGCCCCGCGAACTCCAGCTCGCCGTCGAGCGTGCGCCGGGCCAGGTCGCCCGTGTGGTACATGCGGGAGCCGTCGGCCGCGAACGGGTCCGCGACGAACCGGCCCGCGGTCAGCCCCGGCCGGCCCAGATAGCCGAGCGCCACCTGGTCACCGGCGACGTAGATGGCGCCGACCTGGCCCGGCGGCACCGGCCGGAGCCGGTCGTCGAGCAGATGCGTGACCAGGCCGGGGATCGGACCGCCGATCGGGCTGACGTCGTCGCCGGGGCCGAAGTCGTCGTCGGTCAGGACCCGGTGGGTGACGTGGACGGTGGTCTCGGTGATGCCGTACATGTTGACGAGCTCCGGCGCACCGGTGCCGTGCCGCTCGACCCAGCCGCGCAGGCGTCCGAGGTCGAGCGCCTCGCCGCCGAAGACGATCCGGCGCAGCGCCGTGAGGGGCTCGTCGGCGTGCCGGTCGGCCTCGATGAACTGGTAGAAGGCCGACGGGGTCTGGTTGAGCACGGTCACCGCGCGCTCGCGGACCAGACGGTGGAAGTCGACCGGGGAGCGGGTCAGGGCGTACTCGGGAAGCAGCAGCTCGCTGCCGTGGGCGAGCGCGCCCCACAGCTCCCAGACCGCGAAGTCGAAGGAGAAGGAGTGGAACTGGACCCACACGTCGTCGGGGCCGAAGCCCATGTCGGGCCGGGTGTGGGCGAGCAGCGTCACCACGCTGGAGTGCGGGACGACGACGCCCTTGGGGCGGCCGGTCGAGCCGGACGTGTAGATCACGTACGCGGGATCGGCCCAGTTCACCTCCGCCTCGGGCACGGTGGTGTCCCGCGGCGGCTCGTCTCCCTGCACCAGGACACGGGCCGATACGCCCGCCCTGGCCAGGAGCGCGGTGAAGCGGTCCCGCTGTGCGCGGTCGACGAGGACGACCTGCGGGGCCGCGTCGGCGAGAATGTATGCGAGGCGTTCGTCCGGGTACGCCAGGTCGAGCGGTACGTACGCGCCGCCCGCGGTGACGACCGCGACCAGCGCGACGACCTGCTCCAGGGAGCGCGGGACGGCGACGGCGACCCGCTTGCCGGGGCCGACACCGGCGGCGCGCAGGGTCGCGGCCAACGCTTCCTTGGCGGCGGCCAGTTCGCCGTACGTCAGGGACCTGGTGTCGCCGTCGAGGCCGCACTGGGTGACGGCGGTGGCGGCCGGGGCGCGGTCCGCGGCGGCGTCGAAAAGGCCGCCCAGGGTCGTCGGGGTGATCGGCGCGGGGCGCCGGTCGCCGGCGGGCGCCAGGTCGTCGACCAGGGCGTCGGGGCGGGTGAGCAGGCCGGTGAGGGTCGCGGTGAACGTCCGCAGGATGTCCTGGGCGCTCTGTGCGCGCAGCAGTTCACCGTCGTAGATCAGGTTGAAGCGCAGATCTGCGGCTCCGCCGTGGGGCGGGCGGCCGTCGAGGGCGCGCTCCACGACGAGCGTCAGCGGGTAGTGCGGGGCGCCCTCGTTCACGATGTCGGCGATGACCAGGGTGTCGTCGGGCCCTCGCAGACCGGCCACGTCCGTCGCGACGTCGAACACCACCAGGGTGTCGAACAGGGACCCCGCGCCCGCCTGGCGGCCGATCCGCGCCAGCGAGACATGCTGGTGCGGCAGGACCGCGCTCTGGTGTGCCCGCACCGAGGCGAGCAGGTCACGGGCCGTGGTGTCGCCGCCCCAACGGGTGCGTACGGGAATGGTGTTGATGAACAGGCCCACCATGTCCTCGATGCCGGGCACCTCGGCGTCGCGCCCGGACACGGTGGAGCCGAACACCACGTCGTCGCCGTGCAGGATGCCGCCGAGGGTCACGGCCCAGGCGCTGTGCACGGCCACGCTCAGGGGCACGCCCGCCGCACGGACGGCCGCGTCGATGTCGTCCTCCGGCTCCAGGGCGGTGTCGGCGAACCGGTCGGACGGGGTGTGCCCCTCGGCGACCAGCGAGGGCCCTGCGAGGCCGGCGAGCTCCGCGCCCCACACCCGGTCGCTCTCGTCGTCGTCGCGTCCGGCGAGCCAGCCCACGTAGTCGGGGAAGCCGCCGCGCGGGTACACCGTCCCCGGCGCGTGGTACTCGGCGAGCAGCGCGCGGAGCATCGGCGGCACCGACCAGCCGTCGGCGATGATGTGGTGCACGGTCTGGACGAGGACGGTGCGGCCGGAGCCCGCGCGGACGAGGGTGTAGCGCATCAGGGGTCCGGTGGCCAGGTCGAACCCGGCGCGGCGGTCCCGCTCGGCGAGGTCGCGGATCTCGGCGTCGGTGCTGCCGGGGCGGTCCAGGGTGGTGAAGGGTGCCTCGACACCGCCCTCCAGGACGGAGACCACGCGGCCGTCGGCAAGGGCCACGAACCGCGCGGCCAGGTTCGGGTAGAGCGTGAGCAGCCGGGTGGCCGCCGCCGCGAGCCGGTCGGCGTCCACCTCGCCGTCCAGGGTGAGGAGCTGCTGCTCGACGTAGGCGCCCGCCGACTCGTCGTCGAAGACGGAGTGGAAGTACAGGCCCTCCTGCAGCGGGGTCAGCGGCAGGACGTCGCGGAGCCGCGGTCCTTCCAGGGCGTCGACGTCGGCCTGGGTGAGCGGCACCAGGGGGAAGTCGCTGGGCGTGTGGCCGCCCTGGTCGAGCGCGGCGAGGCCCGCGAGGGCCACCCGGAAGTACCCGCCGAGCGTGGTGATGTCCTCGTCGGTGAACATCCCGTCGGGCCAGGAGATGGTGGTGACCAGTTCGTACGCGCCGGTCGAGCCGTTCGCGCCGGCGGAGCCGTTCGCGGCGGGTTCGGCGATCGCGTTGAACTCCAGGGCGCGCGGCAGGCGCATCCGCGGGTCGCGCTTCTCGCCCAGCTGTCCGGTGGTGCCCGCGAGCTGCCAGTCGCCGGAGGCGCCCGCGTCGAAGCGGCCCAGGTAGTTGAAGAGCACCTGCGGCGCGGGGGTGTCGAACGCGGCGCCGTTCAGGTACCGCAGGGCGCCGTAGGAGATGCCGTTGCTCGGCACCTGGGCGAGGTCTTCCTTGACCGCCTTGAGCGCGGCGGCGAGGTAGGCGGGGGCGGTCGGGTCGGCCGCCGCGCCGGGGTCCACGGTGACCGGGAAGAGGGTGGTGAACCAGCCCACGGTCCGCGACAGGTCCGGCTCGAAGCCGGCGGCGCCCGCGACGAACCGCGCCTCGCGGCCGTGGCCTTCGAGCTCGATGTGCGCGAACGTCTGGTCCTGCCCGAGGTCACGGCGCCACCGGGCGAGGGCGACGGCGAGCGCGGTCAACAGGACGTCGTTGACGCCCGCGTGGAACTTCGCGGGCACGTCGCCGAGCAGGGCGGCCGTGACCTCGGGGCCGACGGAGACGGTGCGTATCCGCTCCCGTGCGACGGTGTCGGCGTCGGTCAGCGCGCGTCGGCCGACCGGCTGGTCCGCTCCGGGCAGGGGCCGCTGGAAGTAGGCCAGGTCCGCGTCGAAGCCCGCGCGCTCCAGGAGCTGGGTCCAGCGCCGGAACGACGTGCCCGTCGGGGGCAGTTCGACCGGCGCGCCCGAGGCGACCTGCCGCCAGGCCGTGGCCAGGTCCTCCATCAGGACCCGCCAGGAGACGCCGTCGATCACCACGTGGTGGACGACCACGACCAGCTGGCGCGCCTCGCGCCGCCAGACGGCGCGCAGCATCACGCCGTCCGACGGGTCGAGGGCCGCGGTGGCGAGCGCGACGCACTCCTCCAGCGTCCTGTCGCTCTCCTCCCAGGCCACGGTGGTCCGCGCGGCCTCCGGGATGTCGAAGCTCCAGCGGTCGCCGCGGACCAGCTTGGCGCGCAGCATGTCGTGCCGTCCGACGACGGCGGTGAGGACCGTGTCGAGAGCGTCGGCGGTGAGCTCCGCCGGGGTGTTGAGGACCACCGACTGCACGAAGCCGTCGATCGCGTCCGTGGTCTCGCCGAGCCACTGCACGATGGGCGACCCCACGACGGCACCGGTCGCGGTGTCGCCGTGGTCCACGGCGGTGACGTCCTCACGGCTCGCCACCGCGGCGAGGGCTCCCACGACGCTGTGCGTGAAGATCTGCCGTGCCGTGACGTACAGACCGGCGTCGCGCAGCGCGCTCAGGAGCGAGATGGCCAGGATGCTGTCGCCGCCGAGCTGGAAGAAGTCCTGGTCGACGCCGACCTCGTCGAGCTGCAGGAGGGCCGCGACGGCCGCGCACACCGCGCGCTCGTCGTCGGTGGCGGGCGGGACGACCGTGCCGGAGGCGATCGTGGGCTCGGGCAGCGCGTTCCGGTCGAGCTTGCCGTTCGCGGTGAGCGGGAACTCGGTCATCACGACGAGGTGGGCGGGCACCATGTACTCGACCATGTGCTCGGTGGCCCACGCCTTGACGTCGTCGGCCCGCAGGTCCTCGCTCCCGGCCGCCGGGATCACATAGCCGACGAGGTAGGTGCCGCCCGCCGCGTTCTTCTTCGCGACGACGCAGGTGTGCCGCACCGAGGGGTGCTCGGCGAGACCGGCCTCGACGTCCTCGATCTCCAGGCGCATGCCGCGGATCTTGATCTGGTTGTCGGCCCGGCCGAGGAAGTCGAGGGACCCGTCGGGGGCGAACCGCGCGAGGTCACCGGTGCGGTAGAGGCGGGACCCGTCGTCGGCGAAAGGATTCGCCACGAACCGGGAGGCGGTCAGGCCCGGCGCGTTGACGTATCCGCGCCCGAGCAGGAATCCGCCCACGTACAGCTCGCCGCCGACGCCGACCGGGACCGGGCGCAGCTCGTCGTCGAGGACGTACAACCGGGTGTTGGGGTTGGCCTTGCCGATCGACGTCGACAGGCGTTCCGCGGCGCCGCGGTAGATGACGTGGGAGACGCCGATGGTCGTCTCGGCCGGGCCGTAGCCGTGGTACATGGGGATGTCGAGCCGGGTGCGGAACCGCTCGTACAGCTCCGGGGTCAGCACCTCGCCGCCGCACCACACGTGCCGCAGGCTGTCGAGGCGCCCGGAGTCGCCCGCCATCTCGAGCAGGACGTCCAGCATGGACGACACCAGGTACGTGAAGGTGACGCGCTGTTCGGCGATGACGCTCAGCAGGTGGTGCGGGTCGCGTTCGCCGCCGGGCCGCAGGACCACGAGCCGGCCGCCGCACACCAGCGGCAGGAAGATCTCGTTGATGGAGATGTCGAAGGACAGCGGCGCCTTGAACAGCGACGCGTCGTCGTGGCCGAAGCCCAGGATCTCGTTCACCTGCCACAGCAGGCGCTCGCTGATCGCCTCGTGGCGGATCATCGCGCCCTTGGGCCGCCCGGTCGAACCGGACGTGAAGATCACATACGCGAGGGCGTCGCCGGGGGGCGTGATCCCCGTGCCCTCCGTGGGGTAGGAGCCGTAGCGCCAGTCGCCGAGGTCGACGGCCACGGCGGCCGGTTCCGAGGCCTCGTGCTCGCCGGAGTCGTTGAGCTGGACCACGACCCGGGCGTCGTCGATGACGACGGCTCGGCGCGCGGCGGGCCACTGCGGGTCGAGCGGCACGAAGGCGCCGCCCGCCTGGAGCACGCCGAGGAGGCCGATGACCATCTCGGCGGAGCGGCCGAGGGAGATCCCGACGACCTGTTCGCGGTCGAGGCCGCGCTCGATCAGGTGGTGGGCCAACTGGCTGGAGAGCTCGGCCGCCTGACGGTACGTCAGCGACCGGTGCTCGTCGACGACGGCGACGGCGTCCGGCCTGGTCCGCGCCTGTTCGCGGAACATCTCCACGATGGTCGGGCGGACCCGCTCGGCGTCGGTGTCGTTCCACTCGGCCAGGGCCGCGAGCCGCGCCGCCACACTGGACGGGCCGACCGTGCCGAGCGGCCGGTCCGGGAAGTCGGCCAGGTCGTCGAGCGCGAGCTGCGCGTCGTCGAGCGCGACGCCTTCGGGGACGGCGATGCTCCTGCCGTCCGCGCCGACCTCCCAACCCGCGGGCCCCGACCCGCCGTTGTCGGCCCAGCCGAGGACGTCGGCGAACAGCGTGCCCGGGGTGAGGTCGATGCCGTCGGGGCCCTCGCCCGTCGCCCAGTACGCGAGGGCGATGGCGCACGCTTCGGTGATGGCCCGGTCGGAGTGGTCGCCCGTTCGCCGCCGTACGTCGGCCAGGCGCGCGGGAGAGAGCAGTGCGAGACGAGCGCGCGATTCCATCATCGAAGACTCAGCATTTCCTTCCGAGGACCGACAGTGGGCCCAACCCCTACCAAGGCTTACCTAACTACCTTCTCGCCACGCCCGCCACAGTCGCGCGTACCGGCCGCCCAGGGCCACGAGTTCGTCGTGCGTCCCCTGTTCCACGACGCGCCCCGCGTCCAGGACGGCGATCCGGTCCGCCGCCATCGCCTGGGTGAGGCGGTGCGCCACGAACAGCGTGGTCCGGCCCGCGCACGCGGCGAGCACGGCCCGCTCCAGGTCGGCCGCGCCCTCGCTGCCCGCCTCCGCGGTCGACTCGTCGAGCACCACCACCGGCGTCCGGCCGAGCACCAGGCGGGCCAGGGCGATATGGGCGACCTTGGTGACGTCCAGGCGCTCGCCGCCCTCGCCCACCATGGTGTCGAGGCCGTCGGGCAGCGCGTCGACCCACCGGTCGGCGCCGACCGTGCGGAGCGCGTCCATCAGCTCGGCGTCACTCGCCCGCGGCGCGGCGAGGCGCAGGTCGTCGGCGAGCGGACCGGAGAACACATGGGTCTCCTGCGTCAGGATGCTCACCAGGGCACGCGCCCCGGCCTCGTCAAGACCTGCGAGGTCGGTCGGTCCGATGCGCACCGACCCGGCCTGCGGGGTCCCGATGCCGGCGATCAGCGCGGCCAGGGTCGACTTGCCCGCGCCCGTCGCCCCCACCAGGGCGAGCGAACCGCCCGCGGGGATCGTCAGGTCGACGTCCCGCAGGACCGGCTCGTCGGTGTCGGGGTAGCTGAACGTCAGCCCCCGCACCGTCACCGGGTACGCCACCGCGGCGTCCGCCGACGCGACCGCCTGGTCGCCCACGAGGCGCTCCTCGGCGGGCTCCCCGATGACTCCGACGAGCCGGGTCAGGCTCGCGCCCGACTTCTGCGCCTCGTCGAAGGTGAACATGATGGCGCCCAGCGGCGTGAACAGGCGGTGGAACATCAGCGGGGCCGCCGACACCTGGCCGAGGCTCGCGGCGTCGGCCTCCAACAGGGCGTACCCCACCACGATGATGAGGACCAGGCCGATGAACTCGGCGCGGTTCTCCCGGCCGACGAACCGGCCGAAGAACCGGAACACGTCGATGCCGTAGTTGCGCACCCGCCACGACTCGTCGGTGACCTTCTCGCGGAAGGAGTCCTCGAGGCGGTACGCCCGGACCGTGTCGATGCCGTTCAGGCCGCTGATCAGCGCCTGCGCGCGGTCGGCCTGGGCCACCCGCTGCTTGCGGTAGAGCGGGGCGGACCGGGGCAGGTACCAGCGCAGGGCGAGCGCGTACGCGGGCAGCGCGCCGGCGCCCGCGAGGCCGAGCCGCCAGTCGAGCCCGAACATGCCGGCCGTGGCGATGAAGACGAGCACGCCGGCCGAGAACACCGTGGGGATGGCCATGCGGATGCCCTTGGACAGGACGGCCACGTCGTCGCCGACCCGGGACAGGACGTCCCCGCGGCCGACCTGCTCGATCCGTGCGCTCGGCATGCCGAGGACCGCGCGGACGGCGCCTTCCCGCAGCGTCGCGAGCAGATCCGCGCCCAGGCGCCCGATCAGATAGGTCGACGCCGCGGTGGCCACCGCGCCGAGCAGCGCGGCGGCCACCATCAGCACGCCGATCCTGAGCAGCATCGAGCGCGGCTCGCCCTCGACCACGCCGTCGACGACCCGGCCGAGCAGCAGCACGGGGAGCACCTGGAGCGCCGCCCCGGCCACCGTGGTGAGCACGGTGGCGACCGTCAGCCAGGGCACTTCGCGGCAGTGCGCCGCGACCCATCGGGTGGCCTCGCGTCCGGTCGCCGTGCGCAGGGTCGCCGGGGCGGCGGCCCTCGTTCCGGTGGTGCTCACACCTAGTCGACCGACTTGACGAGTTCGTCGATCGCGTACGGCAGGGACAGCAGGGTGCCCTGCGACATGGCCGCGCCGACGGCCGGGCCCTCGCTGTCGAGCAGGTACGACACCTTGTTCTTCTTCACGGCGTCCAGGTTCTTGAACAGCTCGGACTTCTTCAGCGCGTCCGTGTCGGCCTTGTCGTTGATGACGAAGATGCGGTCGGTGTTGACCAGGTCGATGCGCTCGGGCGACAGGACGGTGAAGAACTTGCCGCCGGCGACCTTGTCAATCTTGGTCTGGTACTTGAAGCCGATGCCCGTCACCAGGCGTCCGCGCACGTCGGTGGAGGTGAACGGCGCGACGGAGTCCTTGTACCAGGACAGCGCGACGGCGGTGTCCTTGCCGAACGCCGGGTGGTCCTTCTTGGCCGTGTCGAGCTTGGTCTGAATGCCCTTCACGAGCTTCTCGGCCTTGTCGGCCTGGCCGAGGGCCTTGCCGATGTGCAGCGCGTTGTCCTGCCACGGAGCGCTGAACGGCTCCTTCTCGCCCTTGGTGCGGGCCACCGTCGGGGCGATCTTGGAGAGCTTGTCGTAGGCGGCCTTGTCGATCTCGGAGTACACCGCGATGATCAGGTCGGGCCGGAGGGCGGCGATCTTCTCGTAGTTGGGGCCCGAGTCGCCGTTCTTCATGATGACTTCGGGGCGGGTGTCGCCCCACTTGTCCTTCACCCACGGCCACTGGGTGTTGATGTCGGGCTTCTTGCCCGCCGGGTTCGGATACTGGTCGGTCATGCCGACCGGCTTGACGCCGAACGCGAGGACGGCCTGGTCGTCGGTGTAGCCGACGGTGACGACCCGCTGGGGGGCCTTGGACACCTTCGTCGATCCGAACGCGTGCTCCACGGTGACCGGGAACTTGCCCGCGGCGGCCGGGGCGTTGTTGTCGCTCCCCGCGTCCGCCTTGTCGTCCTTGTCCGAACCGCATCCCGCGAGGAGTCCGACACCGAGCGTCGCGGCGGACAGAACCACCGCGAGGCGCCGCCAGGGCCTCACGAGCGTCGTTCGATGGAGGTGCATCCGAGATCCCTTGCTTTCACGCCGACCGGTGGGCCCCGTCTGAGGGCAGCCAAACCTTATCCTGCAAAAGTGAGGTTAGCCTAGCCTAATCGCCAACTAGTCTTTACCGAACACCAGTCGGGAACCGGGCAGGCCCGGCCGCGCGGACGTCAGTCGGCGTGTACGTGCGTCCGGCCGATCGGCACGATGAGCGGCCGGTCGCCCACCGGGTCGTCAATCACCTTGGCGCGCAGCCCGAATGCCTCGTACAGCAGCTCGGAGGTGATCACATCACGCGGGTGCCCCTGCGCGAGGATCGCCCCCTCCTTCATCACGACGAGGTTGTCGCTGTAGCGCGTGGCGAGGTTGAGGTCGTGCAGGACCATGACCACGGCGCACCCCGACTCGTGCAGGTCGTCCACCAGGTCGAGCACGTCGACCGCGTGCGCCAGGTCCAGATAGGTGGTCGGCTCGTCCAGGAGCAGCAGATCGGTGCCCTGGGCCAGGGTCATCGAGATCCAGACGCGCTGGCGCTGGCCGCCGGACAGCGAGTCGACGGGCCGGTCGGCCAGGTCGGAAACGCCGGTCATGGCGAGGGCGCGCGCCACGACGGCGGCGTCGTCGGACGACCACTGCCGCAGCCAGCTCTGGTGCGGATGGCGGCCCCTGGCGACCAGGTCGGACACCGTCAGGCCCTCCGGCGCGACGGGCGCCTGCGGCAGCAGGCCCATCTTCTTCGCCACGTCCTTGGTCTTGAGCTTGTCGATGTCCTCGCCGTCCAGGACGACCGAGCCCTTGGTCGGCTTGAGCAGCCGCGACAGAGTGCGCAGGAGGGTCGACTTCCCGCAGCCGTTGGGGCCGATGATCGTGGTGATCACTCCGGGCGGTATCGCCACGTCGAGATCGTCGATGACGGTCCGGGCGCCGTACCCGACGGTGACGCCGTTGGCAGTCAGTCGCGAGGTGTCATCGACCCCGGACTCGATCTCGGTGATGTACTGAGCGACCACAAGCCCCCCTCATTTATTTAGGTTTGCCTCACCTTTGTACCAGCTCTTTTTGTATCAGCTACTTGAGGTTCGCCCGTACCAGGAGATAGATGAGGAAGGGGCCGCCGATCGCGGCGGTGACCACGCCGACCGGCAGGGTGATGGGAAGCGCCGTGCGCGCGACGAGGTCCGAGCCGATCAGGAGCAGCGCGCCCGTCATGGCGGAGGCCGCGAGCGGCGGCGTGGGGCAGCGCGCGAGGCGCATCGCCACCTGCGGCGCCACCAGGGCGACGAACGGCACCGGGCCCGCCGCGCTCACCGCGACGGCGGCCAGCAGCACCGCGCACAGCAACAGGACCGCCCGCACCGCCTGGTAGCGGACGCCGAGGCCCGCGGCGACCTCGTCGCCGAAGTGCAGGGGCTTGAACTGGAACGCGACGCACGACACGACGACGAGCAGGACGAGCGCGCACCAGAACGCGATCCACACCTCGTCCCACGACCGGTCGTCCAGCGAACCGACCAGCCATGCCTGGGCCTTGGCCACGTCCTTGATGTCGGCCGTGACGAGCAGCCAGGTCGTGAGCGCCTCCATCACGGCGCTCACCGAGATGCCGATGAGGATGAGCCGGAAGCCGTCGATCCCGCGCCGCCACGCCAGGAGGTACACCAGGAGGCCCGTGCCGAGACCGCCGGCGAGCGCCGCCGCGGACAGGCCGACCGAGCTGACGACCGCCGCGGTCGCCCCGCCCGACACCGTCACCAGGAACACCGCGACCACGCTGGCGCCGCCGGTGATCCCCAGGATGTCCGGGCTGGCCAGCGGATTGCGCGCGACGGACTGCGTGATCGCGCCGGAGACGCCGAGGGCGATCCCCACGACGAGGCCGGCCAGGGCGCGCGGCATGCGCAGGTCCATGATGATGAACTCGTCGACCTGCTCGCCCCGGCCGAAGAGGGTGGCGATCACCTGGGACAGGCCGATGGGGAAGTCCCCGATGCTGATGGACAGACAGAACACCAGGAAGGTCGCGGCCGTGAGGACCAGCGTGACGAACGCGATCCAGGGCCGCCACACGAACGACATGCCGCCGAGCCGTATGCCCGGCGTCAGCACCGCCTTCACTTCCGTACCGCTGCCGCTCATGGGCGCCGCCGCCTCGCCTCCGCTCATGCGTGCTCCCGCCCCGCTCCCGCTCATGCGCTCTTGGTTCATGCGCTCTTGAACTTTCCGCGCCACACCAGAACCGCGAAGAACGGGGCGCCGAGGAGCGCGACGACGACCCCCGCGTCCAACTCGCCCGGCCGCACCACCAGTCGCCCCACGATGTCGCAGACCAGCAGGACGACGGCCCCGAGCAGACCCGCGTACGGCACGAGCCAGCGGTAGTCCGGGCCCGTCAGATGACGTGCGATGTGGGCCACCATGAGCCCGAGGAACGCGATGGGGCCGCACGCCGCCGTCGCCGCGCCCGCGAGCAGGGTGATGGCGGCGATGCCGAGGGTGCGGCTCAGCGCGATGTTCACGCCGAGCCCGCGCGCCACGTCGTCGCCCAGGTTGAGCAGGTTGAGGGTGGGCAGCGTGATCGCCGCGAGGACGAGGCCGATGGCGACGAACGCGGTGATCGGCCAGATGACGTCGAACTTGACGCCCGCCACCGAGCCCGCGTTCCAGAACCGCAGCGCGTTCAGCGACTTCTGGTCCGACAGCGCGACCGCCGTGGTCATCGCCGCGAGGAACACCGTCATTCCCTGCCCGGCGAGGGCGAGGGTCAACGGATTGCCCGCGCCCCGGCCGATGCTCGCGAGCCCGAACACGACGACACCGGCAACGGCCGCGCCGACGAAGGCGAACCAGACGTACTGGAACGGATTGGAGAGCCCGAACACGGCGATCACCGACACCACCGCGAACGAGGCGCCGGCGTTCACGCCGAGCAGGCCCGTGTCGGCGATCGGGTTGCGCGTGTACCCCTGGATCAGCGCTCCGCCGACCCCCAGGGCGATGCCCGCCACGATCGCGAGCACCGTCCGCGGCACCCGCACGGTCTCCACGATGAGCCGGATCTCGTTGAGCCGCTGGTCGGACTCCGGAGCCGCGAACAGTCCGTGCCACACCTCGGCGGGGGTCAGCGCACGCGCCCCGACGGCCAACGACACCGCCGCCGTGACCACGAGGATCACCACGAGCGTGCCCAGACCCACGACCCGCCGCCGACGGGCCGTCGCCACCGCGGGCGCGGGGCGCTCAACTGCAGTCGTGCTCATGTCGAAGTACGTTATCCCTTTGATCCACTAGGGACGCATGGGCCCTGCGGGCGGGCGCGCTCACGGAACGGCACGCCTTGGAGTTTAGGTGAGCCTAAGCTAAACGCGCGCAAGTGTCGACAGGACAAATCGGATGACCTCTCGCCCGTGCCCGCCAATTTCCGCACCTCAGGCGCACATTGAAAACTAAGGTAAGGCTTGCTTTACTGGCGTTGGTCAATCCCTGTCCCTGAGGAGGAACCCCATGCGGGTCGTCATGTTCGGCTATCAGACCTGGGGGCACCGCACCCTTCAGGCCCTTCTGGATTCCGAGCACGACGTCGTGCTTGTGGTGACCCACCCCAAGAGCGACCACGCCTACGAGAAGATCTGGAGCGACTCGGTCGCCGACCTCGCCGAGGAGCACGGCATCCCCGTCCTCCTCCGCAACCGCCCCGACGACGAGGAGCTGTTCCAGCGGCTCAAGGACGCCGCCCCGGACATCATCGTCGCCAACAACTGGCGGACCTGGATCCCCCCGCGCATCTTCAACCTGCCCCCGCACGGCACGCTGAACATCCACGACTCGCTGCTGCCGAAGTACGCGGGCTTCTCCCCCATCATCTGGGCCATGATCAACGGCGAGTCCGAAGTCGGCGTCACCGCGCACATGATGAACGACGAGCTCGACGCCGGTGACATCGTCGGGCAGGAGGCGGTCCCGATCGGCCCGACGGACACCGCGACCGACCTCTTCCACAAGACCGTCGACCTCATCGCCCCGGTCACCGTCGCCGCGCTCGGCCGCATCGCCGCCGGCGAGACGGAGTTCACCCCGCAGGACCGGTCGCAGGCGAGCTTCTTCCACAAGCGGTCCGACGAGGACACCCGCATCGACTGGACCTGGCCCGCCGCGGACCTGGAGCGCCTGGTCCGCGCCCAGTCCGAGCCCTACCCGAGCGCCTACACCTTCCACAAGGGCAAGCGCCTCGAAGTCCTCGCGGCGGTCGTGTCCGAGGGCCGGTACGGCGGCACTCCCGGCCGCATCTTCTACCGCGAGGGCGAGGGCGTGGTGATCGTCGCCGGAGCCGACGCCCGCACCGGCCGCAACCACGGCCTTGCCATCACGCGCGTACGGACCGAGGACGGCCGCGAGCTGGCCGCGACGGACTACTTCACCTCCATGGGCGGCTATCTGACCAGCCGCCCCTGACCGACCGGCCGCCCCTGACCAGGCCGACGGCCCCTGACCAGGCCGACGGTTCCTGACCAGCAGGCCGCTCCCGACGACGCCCCGGCCGGGAACCCGCGTTCACCCGGTCGGGCCATCGGGCCGCCGCGCCGCCGTCCGGGCGCGCGGCGGTGTGGGCCCGCGCCCGCCGGGGTACGCGGCCGTCCCGCGTTGCGCCGCGGCCGACGGCGCGACAGGGTCGGTGCAGGCCTACAAGGAGGCGGGCGCATGCCTATCGCGACGGTGAACCCGGCGACCGGCGAGACCGAGCGGACCTTCGAGCCGCTCGGCACCGACGAGATCGAGGAGCGGCTCGCACGGGCCGCGGCGGCCTTCGACCGCTACCGCACCACCTCCTTCGCCGAGCGCGCCGCCCTGCTGCGCCGCGCGGCCGACCTCCTCGACGAGGACACGCCCGACATCGCGCGCACCATCACCACGGAGATGGGCAAACCCCTCGCGGCCGCCCGCGCGGAGGCCGCCAAGTGCGCCAAGGCCATGCGCTGGTACGCCGAGCACGCAGAAGCGCTGCTCGGCGACGAGCACCCCGACGAAGACGACGTACGCGACTCCGGCGCGGCCCGCGCCTTCGTCCGCTACCGCCCGCTCGGCGTGGTCCTCGCCGTGATGCCGTGGAACTTCCCGCTCTGGCAGGTCGTGCGGTTCGCCGCGCCCGCCCTGATGGCGGGCAACGTCGGGCTGCTCAAGCACGCGTCGAACGTGCCGCAGACCGCCCTGTACCTGGCCGACCTGTTCCGGCGCGCGGGCTTCGACGAGGGCTGCTTCCAGACGCTGCTCGTGGGCTCCGGCGCCGTCGAGGACATCCTGCGGGACCCGCGGGTCGCGGCCGCCACGCTCACCGGCAGCGAGGGCGCGGGCCGCGCGGTCGCCGCGGTCGCGGGCGACGAGATCAAGAAGACCGTCCTCGAACTGGGCGGCAGCGACCCGTTCGTGGTCCTTCCGTCGGCCGACGTGACCGCGGCCGCGCGCACCGCCGTCACCGCGCGGGTGCAGAACGCGGGGCAGTCCTGCATCGCCGCCAAGCGGTTCATCGTGCACGGCGAGGTGTACGACGCCTTCGTCGAGCGGTTCGCCGCGGGCATGCGGGACCTGACCGTCGGCGACCCGATGGACGAGGGCACCGACGTGGGTCCGCTCTCCAGCGCGCAGGGCCGCGACGACCTGGAGGAGCTCGTCGACGACGCCGTACGCCGCGGCGCCACCGCCGTCTGCGGCGGACAGCGGCCCAAGGGCCTGGAGCGGGGCTGCTACTACGAGCCGACCGTCCTGACCGGCATCACCCCCGAGATGCGCGTCCACCGCGAGGAGACCTTCGGCCCCGTCGCCACCGTGTACCGGGTGGCGGACCTGGAGGAGGCACTCGCGCTCGCCAACGACACGCCGTTCGGCCTGAGTTCCAACGTCTGGACCGCCGACCCGGCCGAGCAGGAGCGGTGCGTACGCGATCTGCAGGCGGGCGGCGTCTACTTCAACGGCATGACCGCGTCGCATCCGGCGTTCCCCTTCGGCGGGGTCAAGCGCTCCGGGTACGGCCGTGAGCTGTCCGGCCACGGCATCAAGGAGTTCTGCAACGCCACCATGGTGTGGCACGGCGCGTGACGCCGCTCCGGGCCGGGCGGTGACGGTGATGGCACCGGCCGGGAGGTGGCGGTGATGGCACCGATGGACCCCGTCGACGCGCTGAACCGCATCGCCTTCCTGCTCGAACGCGCGCAGGCGCCCACCTACCGGGTGCGGGCCTTCCGCACCGCCGCGGCGGCCGTCGCCGCCCTGCCCGCGGCGGAGCTCGCCGAGCGCGTGCGGGCGGGCACCCTGGAGGCCGTCAAGGGCATCGGTCCCAAGACGGGCCGGGTGGTGCGCGAGGCCGTGGGCGGTGAACTGCCCGGCTACCTCGCCGACTTGGAGGAGCAGTCGCGGCAGCCGCTGGTGTCCGGCGGCGCCCGGCTGCGCTCCCTGCTGCGCGGCGACTGCCATGTGCACTCCGACTGGTCCGACGGCGGCAGCAGCATCGAGGAGATGGGCAGGGCCGCCGCCGCGCTCGGCCACGAGTGGGCCGTGCTCACCGACCACTCGCCGCGCCTGACCATCGCCCGCGGCCTGTCCCCCGACCGGCTGCGCGCACAGCTGCGCGTGGTGGCCGAACTCAACGCGGCCTGGGCCCCGTTCAGGCTGCTCACCGGCATCGAGTGCGACATCCTGCCGGACGGCGGCCTCGACCAGGAGCCCGAACTCCTCGCCCGGCTCGATGTCGTGGTCGTCTCCGTCCACTCCAAGCTGCGGATGGACGCGCCCGCCATGACGCGCCGCATGGTGAAGGCGGTCCGCAATCCGCACGCCGACATCCTGGGCCACTGCACCGGCCGCCTCGTCACCGGGCGCGGCGGGACCGGGTCGCCCGGCAGGCCCGAGTCCGCCTTCGACGCCGACGCGGTCTTCGCCGCCTGCGCCGAGTCCGGCACCGCCGTGGAGATCAACAGCCGCCCCGAGCGCAAGGACCCGCCGAAACGGCTGCTGCGCCGCGCGGTCGAGGCGGGCGTACTGTTCGCCATCGACACCGACGCCCACGCGCCCGGCCAGCTCGACTGGCAGCTCATCGGCTGCGCCCGCGCCGAGGAGTGCGGGGTGCCGCCCGAACGCACCGTCACCACCTGGAGCGCCGACGAACTGCTCGCCTGGACGGGCCGGTCCGGGGCGCCCGCGTAGCGCGGATCCCCGCACGCCCCTCGACTGCCGACGTCGTACCGCTGAAGTCGCACGGCCGAAGTCGCTGGCGTCGTACCGCTGAAGTCGCACCGCTGAAGCGGGAACATCCGTGTGAGGGTCTCGTGACGGTCCGCACATACGTGCCGACGCCAACCCGCGGGACATGTGCGCCTGGTAAGATCATCGTAACTTTGCGGCAGGCTGACGGCGTGTCATCAACGCAAACGGGGGACAGTCTCCAAGGCTCCATCGCTAAGGAGTGCATCTTTGGTCCACCAGTAGGTCCGCGGGCGTTCGAGGCATGAGTGCCTCCACCCGGGCCGGTGAGCTCCCCACACTCCCCTCGCGATGCGACTTGAAGAGAGTCTCATGACGTCATTGATCCAGGATCCACTCCTGTGGGTCCTGCTCGTGGTGCTTTTCGGTGCGGTGGCCGCGGTGATGCGGGCACGAAGAACCAATATGGCGCTGCGCACGGCACGGAAAGACCTGGAGGCCGAGCTGGGCGGCGCGCGCGGCCAACTCGCCCACGTACACGGCCAGATGGCCGCCCAGACCGCGCAGCATCAGCAGGACGTCGCCGAGGTGCGCGCGGACGCCAAGTCGGCGACCACGGCGGTCCTGAAGTCCGCCATGGGCACCCTGCAGTCCCTCTCCGAGGAGCAGCAGCTCCTCCTCGACGGCCTCCTGAAGAAATACGGTGACGACACGGAGGTCCTTGCCGACCTGATGTCCGTCGACCACACCGGCAGCCAGCTGGGCCGCCGCGCCAAGGGCATCTCCGTCCTGTGCGGCGGCTGGCTGGGGCGGCGCGACGGCGTCGCCACCGTCTACGACGTCGCCCGCAGCGCCCAGGGCCGGATCAAGGACTTCAACCGGGTCAGTGTCCACTCCCAGATCAACGTCTCCATCACCAGCAAGGCGGTCGAGCCGGTCGCGGTCGTCCTGGCCGAGCTCCTGGACAACGCGACCAACTACAGCGCGCCCAGCACGCCGGTCGAGGTCAACATCCAGGCCGTGCCCACGGGCGCGTGCTTCATCGTGGACGACGCCGGGCTCGGCATGGACCAGGAGACCAAGGACCGGGCGGCCGTCCTGCTCGCGGGCGACGGCAGTGTCGACATCACCGGGCTCGGCGACCCGCCCCGGTTCGGGTTCGCCGTGTGCGGCATGCTCGCCGCGCGCTACGGCTTCGCCGTCTCCGTCGGCTCGGTGTCCCCCTACGGCGGCGTGCGTGCGGTGATCCGCGTACCGGAGAGCCTCCTTGCGGCCGAGGGCCCGGCGCCCGCGGCCACCGGCGAACAGGACGCGGCCGCCCAGGAGCCCGCCCCCCAGCGCCTGGCCCCCGTCCCCGTCGGCCCCGCACACGTGGTGGGCACCACGTCGGGCGGCCTGCCCAAGCGCCGACGGCGCCAGGGCCCCATCGCCGTCGTGCCGACGCCCGACGCCCCCGCGGCCGCCGGCGAGCAGGCATCCGAATCGACCAGCGAAGTGACGGCGTCGCGCATCGGCGCCTTCGCACGCGGAACACAGCTCGGGCGGACCTCGAACACCACGGAAGGAACTGACCACCAGTGAAGACCGACCTGTCGTGGGTGCTGAACGACGTGCTCGAGGTGCGCGGGGCCCGCCATGCGATCCTCGTCTCGGGTGACGGCCTGCTGCTGCAGCGTTCCGACGGCATCGGGCGGGACGACGCGGAGACCAACGCCGCCGCGATGAGCTCCATGCAGTCCCTGAGCCGCGCCGTCGCCGGTTTCGTCGGCGCGGGGCACGGCATCTGGAAGCAGACGCTCCTGGAGTACGACGGCGGCTGGATCTTCCTCATCGCCGCGGGCCAGGGCGCCTATCTGGCCGTGTCGGCCGCGCTCGACGTCGACATGGAGGCGTTGTCGTTCCGGATGCAGAAGACGGTGGCCGCCCTGAGCAAGGCGATGAGTGTGGCGCCGCGCTCGGACCACGGTGACAGCGGCGCCCACGGTGCCGGCGCATGATCACGCCCGGTGAGGAAGCCTCCGTCACCAGCGACTTCGTCCGCTCCTACGTCATCACCGGCGGCCGGAGCCTGCCGGCCGCGGACGACCTGGCGCTGCACACGCTGGTCACCCTGGCGGACGGGCGGACCCTTCCGCTGGGGTCGAGCCCCGAGGTCAGGGCGATCTGGAGCCTGTGCGCCGGGGGCTACCTGTCGGTGGCCGAGGTGGCCGGGCACGTGGGTCTGCCGGTGGGAGTGGCCCGGCTGCTGCTCACGGACTTATTCGAGCAGGGACACCTGCTGCGCCGCACGGAGCCGCCACGGGCTCAGAACGTTGACAGAGCGATCCTGGAGAAGGTTCTGCATGGACTCCAATCCCTCATCGGCTGAGGCGGCGGGCGGCGCCACGACGACGGGCGGCTCCATCTACGTCTCGAGCGCGGTGACCAACGCCGCCAAGATCCTCGTCGTCGGGCACTTCGCCGTGGGCAAGACGACCTTCATCGGGTCCCTCTCGGAGATCACGCCGCTGCGCACCGAGGAGAAGATGACGCAGGCCTCGCTGCACGTGGACGACCTGCGCGGCGTGGCGGACAAGTCCACCACCACCGTGGCCCTGGACTTCGGCCGTCTGACGCTCGGCGAGGAACTCGTCCTCTATCTGTTCGGCACGCCGGGCCAGCAGCGCTTCATGCAGTTGTGGGAGGACATGGCCCGCGGCGCCCTCGGCGCGCTCCTCCTGGTCGACCCCGGCCGCCTCGAGGAGACCTTCCCCGTCATCGACCTCATCGAGGGGTACGGACTCGAGTACGCCATCGCCGTCAACTGCTTCGACCCGGCCACGACCTACGCCGAGGACGAGGTGCGCGAGGCGCTCGACCTGCTCCCGGACACCCCCGTCGTCTACTGCGACGCCCGCGACCGGCGGTCCTCGGGCCAGGCCTTGATCGCGCTCGTGCACCACCTGCTCGACCGCGCGGCCTGACTCACCGACACCCCGGGCCAGGAGGCCCGGACCCAGCAGAAGGATCCTCATGGACCGTCCCGAAGACCTCGCCCCCGCCCCCGTCGGCGGCAGATGCCCGATGCACGACGCCGCGTTCGCCGCCGACCCCCACCAGCTCTACGACCGGCTGCGCGCCCACGGTCCGGCCGGACCGGTCGAGCTCGCCCCCGGCGTCGACGCCACCCTGGTCGTCGGCCACCAGATGGCCCTGCGCGTGCTGCAGAACTCCACGCTCTTCGCCCGGGACGCCCGCCGCTGGGGGGCTCTCGCCGAGGGCCGCGTCGCCCTGGACAGCCCCGTCCTGCCGATGATGGCCTACCGGCCCAACTGCCTGTTCACCGACGGGGCGGTGCACCTGCGGCTGCGCAAGGCCGTCACGGACAGCCTCGCCCGGCTCAACATCACCCGGATCCGCCGGGACGTCGAGCCGATCGCCGACTACCTCATCGACCGGTTCAGCGAGCGGGGCCGCGCCGACCTCCTCAACGACTACGCCAAGCTGCTTCCGCTGCTCCTGTTCAACAAGCTCTTCGGCTGCCCCGCGGACATCGGTGACACCCTCACCAGTGCCATGTCGGCCATCTTCGACGGCAAGGACGCGCTGCGGGCCAACGAGGAACTCACCGCCTGCCTCATGGAGCTGATCGCCCTCAAGCGCCGCAATCCGGGCGACGACGTCACCACCTGGCTGATCCAGCACCCGGCGGGGCTCACCGACGAGGAGCTCAAGGACCAGCTCGTCATGCTCATGGGCGCCGGCGTCGAGCCCGAGCGCAATCTGATCGGCAACGCCCTGCTCCTGCTGATCTCCCCCGGTGCGCGGGGCCGCACCTCCGGCATGCTGATCGAGGAAGCGCTCGACCACGTGCTGTGGAACCAGACGCCCATCGCCAACTACGCCACCCACTACCCCCTCCAGGACGTCGACCTGGGCGGCGTCGTCGCACAGGCCGGGACACCGGTCGTCATCAGCTTCGCCGCGGCCAACAACGACCCCGTCCTCGCCGACGCCCGCCAAGGGCACGGCAAGGGGGCCCACCTGGCGTGGGGCGCGGGACCGCACGCCTGCCCCGCCAAGGACCCGGCACAGGTCATCGCGACCACCGCGATCGAGCGGCTCCTGAACGCGCTGCCCGACATCACCCTTGCGGTGCCGGAGCAGGACCTCGCGTGGCGGCCGGGGCCGTTCCACCGCGCGCTCGTCACGCTCCCCGTGGCCTTCACGCCGACCCCGGCGACCCGCATGGCGGCGGCGCTCCAGGGTCGTACCGCCCCCGTCGCGGCACAGGCATCCTCGCCGTCCCCGGCCGCGCAGTCCTCGGCCGCGCAGTCCCCGTCCTCGTCGGCGCGCCCGGGGCCCGCCAAGAAGGGCTTCTGGAGCAGCTTTTTGGACATCTTCCGTGTCTGATGCACGTGCTGTGACAGGAGCAACACCTAGGGGTGCATGACAAGGGAGGGTGGAAGGGTAGGTTCCGGCGGTACCGGTAGCGCCCTGCCAGAAGGAGCTTCGCGTGACCGCCGTTGGCGACATACGCACCACCACCGCCGACCGTCGAACCGTCATCTCCCTCCTTCGCCGCCTGCGTTCGGACGACGGCCAGGCCAACCCGCTGCCGGTCTGGGAAGAGTTACGTGCGCTGGGTGATGTGGTGCCCGCTCCCTGGGGCGGCTACTTCGTCACCGGGTTCGACGCGTGCAGCCAGGTCCTCCGCGGCAGGACCTGGCTGGTGCCCGACTTCGCCTGGCAGGAGCGCCAGGGCGACATGGACCGCTGGCACGCCCTCGCCACCCGGGAGATGACGCGGACCCTGCCCCGTCTGAACGCGCCCGCGCACACGACACAGCGGCGCGCCCTGGGGGGCCTCTTCGACCGCGGCACCCTCGAAGCGCTGCGCCCCCGGATCGCCGCCCTGGTATCCCGGCTCCTGGACGACCTCGACGAACAGCTGCGCGCACACGGCGAGGCCGACTTCGTCGCCACCGTCGGCGACCGGCTGCCCATCCGCACCGTCGGACAGCTGCTCGGCATCCCCGCCGAGCACCACGCCCACATCCTGGAGTTCACCCACCGCCAGGTGTACGCCCAGGAACTGCTGCCCACCAAGAGCGAACTCGCCATCTCCGCCCGGGCCACCCTCGACATGCGGGCCTACTTCACCCAGCTCATCCGGGACCGGCGCGCCCGCCCCGGCGACGATCTCCTCAGCGGCTGGATCCGCCACTGGGACGCGCGGTACCCCGATTCCCGCGCGGACGCGGACCAGGCCCTCTACGACCTGACGATGTTCCTCACCATCGCCTCCTTGGAGACGACCGCGACCCTGCTCACCAACGCCGTGTGGTTCCTGACCCGGGAGCCCGGCCTCGCCGCCCGGCTGCGCGGGCAGCCGGAGCTCGTCGACGACGCGGTCGAGGAGACCCTGCGCTACGACCCGCCCGTGCACCTCAACTCCCGCGTCGCCGCGGAGCACACCGTCCTCGCCGGCGTGCCCATCGCCAGGGACACCACCGTCCACGTCCTGTACGGCGCCGCCAACCACGACCCCCGCCGGAACCCGGAGCCGCACGTCTTCGACGTCCGCCGGGGCGGCAGCCATCTCACCTTCGGCGGCGGCGCCCACTACTGCCTGGGCGCCGCCCTCGC
Organism: Streptomyces sp. NPDC059003; assembly: GCF_042740445.1. NCBI lineage: Bacteria > Bacillati > Actinomycetota > Actinomycetes > Kitasatosporales > Streptomycetaceae > Streptomyces > Streptomyces sp. NPDC059003. Next base: position 35,302 of record NZ_JBHYJH010000042.1, read on the forward strand.
CCGCCTGGAAGCGCGCGAGCTGCTCGGTCAGCTCTTCGCGCGCTTCCCCACCCTGCGCCCCACCGCTCCCCCGGCCTACGCGACCCGCATGGTCTTCCGCCGTCTGACCTCCCTGAAAGTGACCTCATGACCGCCCTGCCGCTCACGGCCCAGCCGGCCGACCGGACCCTCAAGACGCTGCGCACCTACCGGCAGGGTGCCGTCCTCACCATCGAGCTGAACGCCCCCGAGCAGGGCAACGCCGTCACCGACGCCATGCTGGACGACCTCCTGACGGTCCTCGGCGACCAGGATCCGGCGGTGCGGGTCGTGGTCGTCACCGCCGCCGGTGACGACTTCTGCCTCGGCGGGGACCGCGGCGAGTTCAGCGACCTCCTCGCCCAGGACCCCACCGGCAGCGGCATCCGGGACTCCGCGGCCAAGGCCCGCCGCGTCTGCGACGCCCTGGTGTCGAACCCCGCCGTGACCATCGCCCGCGTCCACGGCAAGGCCGTCGGCGCGGGTCTCGCCCTCGCCCTCGCCTGCGACCTGCGGGTCGGGGCCGACACCGCGACCTTCCGCCTGCCCGAGCTCGCGCTCGGCCTCCCCACCGCGTGGGGCGGCCTGCTGCCCCGCCTCATCAGCGAGGCCGGGGCCGCCCGGGTGCGGGAACTCATCCTCACCGGCCGCGCGTTCACCGCGTACGAGGCCGAGGCGCTGTCCGTGCTGCAGAAGACCGTGCCCGCGGACGCGCTCGACGAGGCCGTGATCGCCTGGGCCAAGCCGGTCCTGCGCCGCCCGGCCTCGGCCTTGCGCGTCACGAAGACGCTGCTCACTTCGCTGACCGCGGGGACGCGCCTCGCCGACGCGTCCGCCCTCGACCCCGAGCTGATGGCGGCGGTCGCGGCCGAGCTGTACCACGCGCGCAGGGCGTGAGGTTCCCGGGGCCGGACTTCCGTACCGAGCGGTATAGGCAATGCCGGGGCCGCGTTCTATGACCTTTCCCATACCTGCGCTACCTGCCCTATGAAACCATCGCGCTCGGCGGTGGTTCGGGACGGTGCCCGGAAGGGATCGCGCGACCAGGGATTGACAGACTTGGAACGCCTGATCGATCATCGCCCTGACGGCCGTCATCGGATCTCCGGTACGGCTGTCTCTTCACGTTCGTATCGAAAATATTGGAACTCCTTGGGACTCGGCCCACCCCGCTGAGCTTTTCCCGCCACCTCTCCAGTTACCACTGTGAATAACTCACCCACAGAGTGGAAGAGCCAGCTGTGTCCGCGAACCACGAGTTCCCCCTCCATTCCACCCCGAGCCAAGCCGTGACCATCCCGTTCGCGGACCGCACCGCTCCGCTCGCCGCTTCGTACGCGCAGCAGCGGCTGTGGTTCCTGTCGCAAATGCGGGGCGCGAGCGAGGCGCACCACATCCCCAGGGCGGTGGAGCTGCGCGGCGCCCTCGACCGCGCGGCCCTGCGCCGGGCCCTGGACGCGCTCGTCGATCGCCACGAGGTCCTGCGGACGCGGCTCGTGGCCGTGGCGGGCACCGCCGTCCAGCAGATCGACCCGCCCGGCGCCGGCTTCCCCCTCACGGCCGTCGACCTGACCGGCGGGGCCGACGCCGAGGCCCAACTCGCCGGGATGCAGCGGGAAGAGGCCACCGCCCCGTTCGACCTGGCGCACGGCCCGCTGGCGCGCGGCCGCCTGGTGACGCTCGGCGCCGAACGGCACGTACTGCTGCTCACGGCGCATCACATCGTGGCGGACGACTGGTCGATGGGTGTCCTGATGCGCGAGGTCAGCGCGCTGTACACCGCGTTCCGGGAGGGGTCGCCCGACCCGCTGCCCCCGCTCCCCGTGCAGTACGCCGACTACGCCGCCCGGCAGCAGCAGTGGCTGTCCGAGGACGCGGCGGCCGCGGAGCGCAGCTACTGGCAGCAGGCGCTCGCGGGCGCCCCTGCGCTCCTGGAGCTGCCCGCGGACCGGCCGCGACCGGCCGAGCAGGATTACCGCGGCGGACAGGTATCCCTGTGTATCGACGAGGAGTTGACCGCCGCGCTCAAGGATTTCAGCCGGCGCAATGACTGCACCTTGTTCATGACGCTGCTCGGCGCCTGGGCCCTGGTTCTCGCGCGCCTTTCGGGGCAGTCCGACGTGGTGATCGGCACGCCCACCGCGAATCGCCGCGGCCCCGAACTCGAAGGCCTCATTGGATTCTTCGTCAATGCCCTGGCGTTGCGGATCGACTTTTCCCGGGGCCCGACGGTGGCCGAACTGCTCGCGCAGATACGCGGTGTGACGCTGTCGGCACGGAAACATCAAGATCTGCCTTTCGAGCAGGTCGTCGAACTCGTCAATCCGGCCCGCAGCCTCGCGCACACCCCGCTGTTCCAGGTGATGTTCGCCTGGGAGGACGGCGAGGAAGGCGAGTTGACCCTTCCGGGCGCCGAGTTGACCCTTCCGGGCGTCGAGGCGACCCCGCTGGAATCGCCGTACTCCGTCGCCGCATTCGACCTGGCGCTGTCGTTGACCGAGGCCGACGGCCGCGTCACGGGCACGCTCGACTACGCCCGCGCCCTGTTCGACGAGGGGACGGCCGCGCGGTACGCCCGCCATCTGCACCACGTCCTGAAGCGCCTGGTCGAGGACCCCGACCGGCCCGCCGCCGCGCTGCCGCTCCTCGACGACGAGGAGCGGCGACAGCTCCTGGTGGACTTCAACGACACCGCGATGCCCCACTCCCCGGCCGGTCTCGTCGAGCGCTTCGAGGCCCAGGTGCGCCAGCGGCCCGGTCAGGTCGCCGTGGTCCACGACGGCGAACGGCTCGACTACGCCACGCTGGAGCGCCGCGCCAACCGCCTGGCCCACGCCCTGATCGCCCGCGGTGTCCGCACCGACCAGGTGGTGGGCCTGCACACCCGCCTCTCGGTGGACCTGCTCGTCGGCATCCTGGGCGTGCTCAAGGCGGGCGGCGCCTATCTGCCGCTCGACCCGGCCCTGCCCGCGGAGCGGCTCACGGACATGGTGACGGACGCCGGCGCCCTGCTGGTGCTGAGCGACGCCCCCACCCCGCCGGACGCGGGCTGGCTGCCGCTCACCGCCGTCGAGGCCGCGGGGCACCGCGAGGACGCGCCGGGCCGGGCGTTCCGCCGGGACGACCTGGCGTACGTCATCTACACGTCGGGGTCGACCGGCCGCCCCAAGGGCGTGGCCGCGACCCACCGCGGCATCCTCAATCTGCTCGACTACTGGCTCGCGGAGTTCGGCGCGACGCCCGGCGAGGCGTCGGCGATGTGGCCGGGCTTCGCCTTCGACGCCTCGGTCCAGGAGCTGCTGCTTCCGCTGACCTCCGGCGGCGTGCTGCATCTGGTGCCGGGCGACGTGCGCACCGACCCCGAGGTCCTGATGGGCTGGCTGCGCGAGCACCGGATCGTGTCGGTGCTGCTTCCGCCCGCCTATGTGAAGTGGATCTGCGAGGCGCCGGGCGAGCGGCTCGCCGGGCTCGCGCTGCGCTCCGTCCTGACGGGCCTGGAGTCCCTGCCCGAGGACAGCCTGCACCGGATGACGCGGGCCCTGCCCGGCCTGCGCGTCCTCAACGGCTACGGCCCCACCGAGACCGCCCTGTACTGCACCGCGTACCTCACGCCCCGGCCGCTGGCGCGGCAGGCCCCGATCGGCCGGCCGGTCGCCCACACGCGCGCGTACGTCCTCGACGAGCGCCTGGAGCCGGTGCCCCTCGGCGTGGTGGGCGAGCTGTACATCGCGGGCGCGGGCCTGGCGCGCGGCTATCTGGGCCGCCCCGACCTGACCGCCGAGCGGTTCGTGGCCGACCCGTTCGTGCCCGGCGCGCGCATGTACCGCACCGGCGACCTGGCCCGCTGGCTGCCCGAAGGGAACCTCCTGTACGCGGGCCGCCGCGACCACCAGGTCAAGCTGCGCGGCTTCCGCATCGAGCTGGGCGAGATCGAGGCGACGCTGCTCGACCAGCCCGGCGTGGCCGAGGCGGCGGTCGTCGTCGACCGCGACGGCGCCGGTGAGCCGCAGCTGGTGGCCGCCGTCGGGGTGGGCGAGGCACCGCCGCGCCCCGCGGCCGAGTGGCGGGCCGCCCTGGCGCGCCGGCTTCCGGCCCACATGGTCCCCGGGCTCTTCGTGGAGCTGCCGCAGCTGCCGCAGACGCCCAACGGCAAGCTGGACCGCGCGGCGCTCCTGGAGCGGGCGCGCACCGCACGGCCCGCGCAGGTCAATCAGGCGACGCCGCGCGACCACATCGAGCTGACGCTGTATCAGATATGGCGGAGCCTGCTGCTCAGGCCGGAGATCGGCATCCGCGACAGCTTCTTCGACATCGGCGGCACCTCGATCTCCGCGATCAAGCTCACCCACGCCATCGGCGAGGAGTTCGGCGAGACCCTGCTGATCCGCGACATCATCCAGCACCCGACCATCGAGGACCTCGCCGGACGCCTGCGCCGCGGCGCGTCGGGGCCGCCGCCGAGCAATCTCCTGGAGTTCCGCGCGGGCGACGGCGGGGCGCGCGTGGTGTGCGTCCACCCGGCGGGCGGCACGGCCTTCTGCTATCTGTCGCTGGCCAAGGCGCTGCCGGACTCCCTCGGCGTCTACGGCATCCAGTCGCCCGGCGTGAACCCCGGCGAGTCCTTCCTGCCGACCGTCGAGGCGATGGCCGCGTCCTATGTGGAGCTCATCGAGCCGCTGCCCGGCGACGCGCCCCTGATCCTCACGGGCCTGTCGTACGGCGGTCTGGTCGCCCACGAGATGGGGCGCCGTCTCGCGGCGGCCGGCCACCGGAACGTGAGCGTGGTCCTCCTCGACACCCAGGGCACGGACGACGCGGAGCTGCGGGCCGCGGTCGCGCCGGTGGAGATGGCCGAGTTCCGCGACAAGCTCGTCAAGTTCAACGGCATGTACCCCGGCATCGACGACCGGCAGATCGAGCAGTACTTTCGCATCTACAACCACAACGGGCAGACCACGCGCGACTACCTCGCGCCGACGACGACCGCCCGCACGGTCCTCATGCAGGCCGTCAAGGGCGCGGACGACGCCTTCCTGCGCGAGGTACGGGACTTCTGGCGCCGTCGCGCCGAGGGCGGCTTCCTGGTGGAGCCGGTGGAGTGCGACCACTGGGAGATGCTGGAGTCCGCCGCGGTCCTGAAGGTGGCCGCGACGATCGGGTCCGAACTGGAGCGGCTCCCCCACCGGGCGCCGCCGGACCAGCTCCCCCACCCGTCGTCGGACACGTCCGCATCGGAGCGGCAGGCATGAGCAACACCGCACCACAGGCGTCGGCCCCCTCCCCCGGCCTCGCCCGGGCGGTCCTCGACCGGGCCCGCCGCCATCCGGACGCCGTCGCGGTCGTCGACGGCGACCTGTCCCTGGACTACGCCAGGCTCGACGCCGCGAGCGCCGCCGTCGCCGCGGCCCTGCACCGGCACGGCGTGCGCGCGGGTGAGGCCGTCGCGGTCTGTCTGCCGCGCTCCTGGCAGCTGGTCTGCGCCATGCTCGGCATCCTGCGCGCCGGAGCGGTGGTCGTACCGCTCGACGCCCAGAGCCCGCCCGAGCGGCGGGACCACGTCCTCATCGACTCCGCGAGCGTGGCGGTGGTCCACGGCGCGGCGGCACCCGAGGGCCTGCCCGACGGCGTGCGGCCGCTGCCGGTGGCCGAGCTCCTCGACGGCTCCCCCACACGGTCCGGCCCGTCCGGTCTGCTCGACGGCACCCCGGTTCCCGTGGACGACCCGGCCCCCGCGCCCGTCTCCTTCGTCTTCTACACCTCGGGCAGCACCGGCCGCCCCAAGGGCGTCGAGGTCCGGGACGCCGGAATCCTGCGCCTGGTCCGCCCCGGCTACATCGACCTGCCCGAGGGCGCGCGGTACGCCTGCCTGGCCAACCCGGCCTTCGACGCGATCAGCTTCGAGGTGTGGGTGCCCCTGCTCACCGGGGGCAGCTGTGTGATCCTCGGCGACGCCACGGTGCAGGCACCGGACGCGCTCGCGGCCGAGCTGGTGCGGCTGCGCGTCGACACCGTGTTCATCACCGTGGCGCTGTTCAACGCGGTCGTCGACAAGGCGCCGCACTGCTTCGCCGAGGCCGGCCGGGTCCTGACCGGCGGCGAACAGCTCAACGCCCGCCTGATCCGCCGCTGGTACCGCGACAACCCCACGAGCACCACCCAGCTGTACAACGTCTACGGCCCCACCGAGGCCACCACGTTCGCCCTGTGCCACCCCATCCCCCGGGACTTCGACGGCGACGTGGTGCCGATCGGGCGGGCGCTGCCCGGCACCGAGGCGCTGCCGGTGGCCGACGGCACGCGGGCGGCCGAGCCCGGCGAGGTGGCCGAGCTGTACCTGGCCGGTGCGGCGCTGGCGGCCGGGTACCGCAACCTCCCCGAGGAGACCGACCGCCGCTTCGTCACGCTGCCCTGGCGCGACGGCGAGCGCTACTACCGCACCGGCGACCTGGTGCGCGCCGACGCCGAGGGCCGCGTCGCGTACGTCGAGCGGGCCGACCGCCAGGTCAAGGTCCGCGGCTTCCGGATCGAACCGGGCGAGCTCGAGCGGCAGATCGTGACCCACCCGGCGGTGCGCCAGGCCTACGTCTGCACCCGCCGCGACGCGCACGGCACCAACGAGCTCCTCGCCCATCTGGTGCTCGGCGCGGACCTCTCGTACGACGACTTCGACCGGCACCTGGCCGCGAGCCTGCCCGCGTACATGCGCCCCCACCGGACCTACCTGGTCGACGAGCTGCCGCTCAACGCCAACGGCAAGGTCGACAAGGCGGCGCTGCTGCGGCGCGACGACGCGCCCTGGCGGGGCACCGGCGGCGACGACACGGCCGTCACCCCGTGGCAGCGCGAGGTGCTCGACCTGGCGGGCCAGGTCCTCGGCATCGCCGACCTGCGCCTGAGCGACCGCTGGATCGCGTGCGGCGGCGACTCGCTGAAGGCGCTGCGGCTGCGCTTCGAGGCCCGGCGGCGCTGGGGCCGCGAGGTGCCCCAGGCCCTGGTCCTGCAGGGCGACTTCGCGCAGCTGGCGGCCGTGATCGAGGGCGCCACGAGCGACGACGCCCCGTCCTACCCGGAGGTGGCCGCGCCGTCCGGTGCGCGCTCCGCGCCCGCGACGTCCGAGCAGCAGCGCCTGTGGCTGCTCCAGGAGCGGGAGCCCGAGTCCCGCGCGTACCACGTCCCGATGGTCTTCCGCCTCACCGGCACGGTCGACACCGCCGCGCTGCGGCACGCGCTGCGCCTCCTCGTCGCGCGGCACCCGGCCCTGCGCACCGCGTTCGAGGCCGCGCCCGACGGGCTGCGGCAGGTGGTGGCCGCGCCGTACGACCCCTGGGTCGAGCCGCACGACGCGTGGGCCGGGCCCGCAGGACCGGCGGACGAGGCCGGGCTCGCGGATGAGGACGGCCGGGGCGCGTTCGCCGAGCGGTTCTTCGGCGCGTCCTTCGACCTCGCGCTGCCCCGGATGTTCCGGGCGTGCTTCCTGCCCCGCCCCGACGGCGGCGATCTGCTGCTGCTCCTGCACCACATCGCGGTCGACGGCTGGTCGCTCAACGTGCTGTTCCGCGACCTTTCGGACACGTACGCGGCCGCCCTGGGCGGCGAGCCGGTGGCGGGGTCCGAGGCTCCGGCGGCGACCCCGCTCGACTACGCCGCCTGGCAGGCCCAGTGGTGCGCGAGCGACGCCTACCGCACCCAGCGCACCGAACTGCACGAGCTCTTCGGCGCGTGGGACTCCTCGGACGACGCGCCGCTGGAGCCGGTCCACACACCGGACGGCGCCCCCGCGCGGCTGCTGCACACCTCGCTCGACGCGGGCCGCCGCGCCGCCGTCGACCGGCTCTGCGCCGACCTCGGCCTCACCCGCTTCCAGCTGCTCCTGAGCGTCTACGCCTGGAGTCTGTACGGGGTGACCGGCCGCACCCGGCCACGGATCGCAGGACCCGCCGCAGGGCGCCCGGTGCAGGACTTCGAGGCCAGCGTCGGCATGTTCGCCAACACGGTCCTGCTGCCCCTGGACCTGGCGCCGCGCGAAGGGCTCCGCACGCAGCTGGAGCGGCACGCCGCCGCGGCGCGGGCCTCCCTGGACCGGCAGGACGTGGCGCTCGCCGACGTCCTGGCCGACCGGGGATCGCGCGCCGACGGCGGCCCGTTCGACTTCCTTTTCGTCCTGGAGAACACGGACTTCGGCGCGCTCGCGCTGCCCGGCTGCGACGCCCGCCCCGAGTGGCCGGCGCCGGCCGGGGCCAAGTGCCCGCTGACCCTGTCGGTGATCGAGCGCGGCGCGCACCTCGACTGCCTGTGGGAGTACGACACCCGGCACTTCGACGCCGCCGAGGTCGCCGCGCTCGACGAGCTGTCCCGGCGCGCCCTGGCACAGCTGGCCGACGGCAACGATGTCACCCTCGCCGAGCTGGCCGCCCCGTACCGGCGCTCCCTGCCGGAGCCGGGCCGCACCACCCCGGTCCCGCCGGACTTCGCGACGGTCGCCGAGGGCTTCGCCCGCCAGGTCCGCCGCACCCCCGACGCACCGGCCGTGCAGGCGGACGACCGGTCCCTGACGTACGCCGAACTCGACGCGCAAGCCGCCGCGTTGGCGGCCGAGCTGCGCGCGGCCCACCCGCTGCCGCAGGGCCCCGCCCACGTCGCGCTGTACCTCCAGCCCTCCGCCGAGCACGTGGTGGCGCTGCTCGCCCTGGCCCGGCTCAACCTGACCATCGTGCCGCTCGACCCGTCCTACCCGCCCGCGCTGCTGCGGCAGATCCTGGCCCAGGTCGAGCCGCTGTGCGTCCTGGTGTCCCCGGACGGCGTGGCCGAGCTCGACGCGCTCGCCCCGGACGGGCTGCCGCGCCACCTCGTCATGCCGGCCGATCAGGCGCCCGGCGCGGTCCCCGATCTGCCGCCGCACGACGGACGGCGGCCGCTGTACACGCTGTTCACCTCCGGCTCCACCGGCACCCCCAAGGGCGTGCAGGTGCCCGACCGCACGCTGTGCAATCTGCTGCGGTGGCAGCGGGAGTCCGGCGGCCTCGCGGCGCCCGCGGTCACCCAGCAGTTCTCTATGCTGTCCTTCGACGTGTCCTTCCAGGAGATCTTCGGCACGCTGTGCGGCGGTGGTCTGCTGCATCTCGTCCGACCCGGCCTGCGCCAGGACGCGGCGGCGCTCCTCGACCGGCTCGAAACGGCCGGGGTCGAGCGGCTGTTCCTGCCGTACGTGGCGCTCCAGCTCCTCGCGGAGCACGGAGTCAGGCTCGGCCGCTTCCCCTCGCGCCTGCGTGAAGTGATCACCGCGGGCGAGCAGTTGCTGTGCACCGACGCGATCCGCCGCTGGTTCGCCGGTCTTCCCGGCGCCCGTCTCTTCAACCACTACGGCCCGACCGAGACGCATGTGGTCAGCGCCCTGTGCCTGGAGGGCGACCCGGCGGCCTGGCCGGAGCGGCCCGCCATCGGCCGCCCGGTGACCGGCGCCTGGCTGCGCGTGGTCGACGACGCCGACGAGCCCGTGCCGCCGGGCCGTCCCGGCCACCTGCTGATCGGCGGGCCGATGGCCGCGCCCTGCTACCTGGGCGACGCGGCCCTGAACGCGCGGCGCTTCGTCGACCTGGCGGGCCTCGGCACCTTCTACCGCAGCGGCGACCTGGCCCGCTTCGACCACGACGGCCTCCTGCACTACCTGGGCCGCGACGACCAGCAGATCAAGCTGAGCGGCCACCGGCTCGAACTGGGCCAGGTCGAGGCGGCGCTGCTCCAGCACCCGGACGTCGTCCAGGCCGTGGTCGCACGGGACGGCGACCGCCTGGTCGCCTGCCTGCAGCTCTCCGACGCCACGGGCGCGTTGCCGTCACCCGACGACCTGACGCGCCATCTGGCGCCGCTGCTTCCGCCGTACGTGCGCGTCGACCGCTTCCGGCACGTCGACCGGCTTCCGCTCACGCCGAGCGGGAAGCTGGACCGCCGTGCCGCGCTGGCCGCGCCCGGCGTAGAGCTGCGGTCGCGGGCCGCGGCGGGCCCGGTCCTCTCGGCCCGCGAGGCCCGGCTCACCGAGCTGTTCGAGGCCGTCGTGGGGCGGCCGATCGGGCCCGACGAGCGCTTCTTCGACGCCGGTGCGACCAGCCTCGACCTGATGCGCTTCCAGCTGCGCTGCACGGCCGAGCCCGAGCTGAGCTTCACCATCCCCGACCTGTTCGAGCACGTCACCGTGCGCGGCCTCGCCGGGTTCCTGGACGGGCGAGGGGCGACGCCGCGGGCCGAGGACCGTCGGCGGGACCTGCCCGCGGCCGCTCCGGCGCACGAGCCGACTCCTGCGCACGAGCCGCCCCCCGCGGACAAGCCGACTCCCGCGGACGAGCCGATCGCCGTCGTCGGCATGGCCGTGCGCCTGCCCGGCGCCGACGACCTGGGCGCCTTCTGGGACCTGGTGCGGACGGGCCGCCGCGGCATGGAGCACTTCGACGCCGCCGACGGACTCGTCGGCGCGCGCAGCCAGATGACGGGGCTGCTCGGCTTCGACCCCGAGCACTTCGGCATCAGCCGCCAGGAAGCGCGCCTGATGGACCCGCAGCAGCGCCATCTGCTGATGAGTTCCGTGCAGGCCCTCGCGCACGCCGGGATCTCCGACCCGGCGGCGCGGCGCGTCGGCCTCGTCGCCTCGTGCGGCGAGAACACCTACTTCCAGTCCCTGCTGCGCGAGGCCGACCCGGCGCTGCTGCCCGACGGCTTCCAGATGGCGCTCCACCACGACAAGGACTTCCTCACCACCAAGGTCGCCTACCACCTCGACCTGACGGGTCCCGCGTTCACCGTCCAGGCGGCCTGCGCCAGTTCGCTGGTGGCCGTCCATGTGGCGGCCGGTCTGCTGCGGCAGGGCGACGCCGAGGTGATGCTGGCCGGCGGCGTGCTCGTCGACCCGCTCCTGACCGACGGCTACGCCTACCGTCCGCAGCACATCTTCTCCAAGGACGGGCACTGCCGCCCGTTCAGCGACGACGCCAGCGGCACCATCGGCGGCAGCGGCGTCGGCGTGGTCGTGCTCAAGCCGCTGCGGCTCGCACGGCGTGACGGCGACACCGTGTACGCGGTCATCACGGGCTCGGCCCTCAACAACGACGGCTCCGGCAAGATGAGTTACAGCGCACCTTCCCTCGCGGGACAGCGCGAGGTGATCCGCGCCGCGCTGCGCCGCAGCGGCCGCACCGGCGCCGACCTCGGCTATGTCGAGGCCCACGGCACCGGCACCCAGCTGGGCGACCCGATCGAGGTCGGGGCGCTGCGCCAGGCCTTCGACCTGGACGGGGCCGACCGCTGCGCCCTGACGTCGGTGAAGAGCCAGATCGGCCACCTGGGCGCCGCGGCGGGCGTGGTCGGCCTGGTGCGCGCCGCGCTCGCGGTGCACCACGGCGTGATCCCGCCCAACGTCGACTTCCACCGGCTCAATCCCCGGCTCGGCCCGGACATCGCGCCCTTCCACATCCCGACCGCGGCCCTCCCCTGGCCCGACGGCCGGCCGCGCGTCGCGGCGGTGAGCAGCTTCGGCATCGGCGGCACCAACGCGCATCTGGTCCTCGAAGCGCCCGACGACGCGCCGGAGCCCGAACTGCCGTACACCCCCTGCCTGGTGCTCTCCAGCAGCAGCTCGGCCGCCCTGCGCGCCGACGCCGCCCGCATCGCCGACCACCTCCAGGCCCGGCCCGAGTCGTACGGCCGGGTCCTTCGCCACCTCCAGGCCGGGCGGCCCGCGCGCCGCCTGCGGGCGGCGGCCGTCTGCGCCGACGTGACGGCCGCGGTGGCGTGGCTGCGCACGGTGTCGGGGGTCGAGGTCGACGCGGCTTCGGACGCGGAGGCCATCCGCGCCGAGGGCCGGACGCCCGCCGAGCTCGCCGACGCCTGGCTGTCCGGCCGGGCGGTCCACTGGCCGGACGGCCCGGCGCAGGCGCCCTGGGACTTCCCGCCCCCGGCCTTCGCGCTCACGGAGTACGACTTCGAGCGCGCCACCCCCGTCGAGTCCACCCCCGCCGGGTCCGCCCCCGACGGCCTGCCGCAGCGGCTGCCCGAGGCCGACTGGCTGCACCAGCCGCACTGGGTGCGGCACAGCCGCGCCACCACCGGCGCACGGACGTCGGGGCTCCTCGTCGTCCTGACGGCCGAGCCGCTGCCGCCGCCCGCCCTTGCCGCCTTCGAGACGGCGTACGAGCGCGTGGTCCGGGCCGTCCCGGCCGCCGCCTTCGCCCGCCTCGCCGACGACGCCTACGAGGTGGACCCGGCCGACCCCGGCTCCCTGCGGCTCCTCCTGGACGCGCTGGCCGGCACCGGCGCACCCGGCATCGACTGGCTGCACGCGCTGCCCCTCGGAGTCGACGGGCCGGTGGGCGACGACTCCCTGGAGCGGGCCCGCTGGGCCTGCCTGGACACCCCGGCCGCACTGCTCCAGGCGGCGGCCGACCTTCCGCAGTCGGTGCGGCTGCGGCCCTGGTGGCTCTCGTACGCCGCGCAGCCCGTCGAAGGCGATGTGCGGCGGCCGGAGTTGGGGCTGCTCGCCGGGGCCACGGAGGTCGCGCCGCAGGAGTGCGGCGTCGACGGCCGCTGGCTCGACCTGCCCACCGGCGACCCGGCCGACTGGGCACCGGCCGTGGCGGCCCTGCTCGCCGCGACGGAAGCCGACGCGGGCACCGGCACCGGGCCCGGAGCCGAGGCCGACACCGCGCTGCCGCGGCGGCTCGCCCTGCGGCAGGGCTACTGGTGGCGCCAGGCGCTGCTCCCGGTGCCCGCGCCCGCCCTGACGGCGCCCTCCGCCCTGCCCGCGGGGCCGGGCACGTATGTGATCCTCGGCGGCACCGGCGGCATCGGCTCCGCCGTCGCGGCCTGGCTCCTCGCCCAGTCCGACGGCTGCCGCGTCGTCCTGCTGTCCCGGCACGGGCGGCTCCCCGCCGACCTGGCGGAGTGGGCGGACCGCGTCGAGCTGATCGAGGCCGACCTGACCGTGGCGGATCCCGACGCGGTGCTCGCCGGGATCGACGGGCTCACCGACCGCGTCGACGGCGTCGTGCACGCCGCGGGCGTCGCGGGCGGCGGTCTCGTCGCCCGGCGCGACGGCACCGCGATGCGGCAGGTGACGGCGGCCAAGCTGCGCGGCGCCCTGCTCGTCGAGCGGCTCGTCGAGGCGTACGCACCGGCCTTCGCGGTGTACTGCTCGTCGATGTCCGCGCTGTTCGGCGGCGTCGGCCAGTTCGACTACGCCGCCGCGAACGGCCTCCTCGACGGCTTCGCCCGGCACCGGTCGGGCCCCGCCGAGGCCACGCTGCGGATCGGCGTCGGCTGGGACATCTGGAGCGAGACCGGCATGGCGCGCGACGCGCTCCGGACGGACGCCCGCCACCAGGCGCACCTCGCGGTCGGCCTCGCCGTGAAGGAGGGCAAGCGCCTGTTCGCGAGCGCGCTCCAGGTCCAGCTGCCGCACGTCCTCGTCTCCACCACCGACATCGAGCGGGCGCGCTGCTTCTACGCGGCGTCGGGCGACGCACCGCAGCAGACACCCCCGGCAGGCACCGCCACGGAGACCGGCACGGGCGCCGCGACCGCCGGGGAACTCACCGCCTGGGTGGGCGACCTGCTGGGCCTCGACGAGCTCGACCCCGACGCCTCGCTGTACGACCACGGGGCCGATTCGCTGACCCTGCTCGACGTGATCGCCAAGGTGGAGGAGCAGTACGGCATCATCCTCGACCTGTCCCAGCTGAGCCACCGGGCCAGCGTCAGCGAGATCCTGTCCCACGTCACCGCGCCCGCGGCGGCCGACGACACCGGTCAGGTCGGCCTGGAGGTCTGGCAGGAGGGCACCGGGCGTGACGTGGTGTGCCTGGTCCATCCGGTCGGCGGCGACATCCAGGCGTACCGCGCGCTGGTGTCGGCGCTCGATCCGCGCTTCACGGTGTGCCTGATCGCCGATCCCGCCCTGAAGCGGTCCGACCTGCCGTCGTGGTCGCTCGCCGAGCGGGCCCGCCACTACTACGCGGCGCTGCAGGCCCGCTTCCCGGGTGACGCGTGGCGCCACCGCGTCGCGGGCTGGTCGTTCGGCGCCTGGGTGGCCCATGCCATGGCGGCCGAGGCGGAGGCGGCGGGGCGCCCTGCGGCGGTGCTCTATCTGCTCGACCCGCCGCCGCCCGACGCCGCGCCCCGCTTCCGGGCGTACGACGAGACGCAGATCGAGGCGGTCTTCGCGCACGAGCTGGGCCAGGGCGGCGCGGAAGCGGCGGCGTACGCCGAACGCCTCGCCCGCTGCTGCCGGGCCAACCTGACCGCCCTGGCGGGCCACGAGCTGCCCCGGATCACGGGGACACCCGCCTGGGTGTGGCTCGCCACCCGCCCGGTGGCCGGGCTGCCCGCCCTCGGCTCGCCGGACCGCCAGGAGCGCCTGTGGCGGGAGTGGCTGCCGGAGCTCGGCGCCTGCCGCCACCTCGACACCACGCACTACGACATCGTGCGGGCACCGCAGGTGGACGCAGTGGCCGAGACCCTCAACAACACGGTGACCGGCACCGTCACCAACACGACGGCCGACACCGCCGACAGCACGGTGGCCGACACCGTCAGCACGACTCCGGCAGCCCCGTGACACGACCTGACGCACCGAGGAAGAACCCGACCATGACGCCCAGTCAGCCCTACCAATCGCTGCCGCCGCGCTCGTTCTGGCGCACCGCCGTGGCCGAGCCGGACCTGCGGGACATCGGCGGGCTCTGGACGCCCAAGTTCGCCGTCGGCCAGGACGAGGTGGTCCTGACCGCCGGATCCTGCTTCGCCCGGCACATCGGCCGCGCCCTCCTTGAGCGCGGCATGAACTGGCGCGACGCCGAGCCGGCCCCGCCGGGCCTCACCGAGGCCGAGCGCCGCGCCCGCCACTTCGGCGTGTTCTCGTTCCGCACCGGCAACATCTACACCGCCGCGGTGCTGCGCCAGTGGCTGTCCTGGGCGTTCGGCGAGAGCGCCCCGCCGCAGGAGGTGTGGAGCGAGGACGGCCGGTTCTTCGACCCGTTCCGTCCGTCCGTCGAGCCCGAGGGCCACGGCTCGGCCGACGAGGTGGTCCGGGCGCGCGAGCGGACCCTCGCCGCGATCCGCGGGGCCGTCGGCGAGGCGGGGGTGCTGGTGTTCACGCTCGGCCTGACCGAGGCCTGGGTGGACCGCGCCGACGGCACGGTCCACCCGGTCTGCCCGGGCACCGTGCGCGGCACGTACGACGCCGAGCGGCACGCGTTCCACAACTTCACCTTCACCGAGGTGTACGACGACCTGTCGGCGGCCATCGCCCTGGCCCGGGCCGCCAATCCGGGCCTGCGGGTGCTCCTCACCGTGTCGCCGGTGCCGCTCACCGCGACCGCCACCGGCGGTCACGCGCTCACCGCCACCACCTACTCCAAGTCCGTCCTGCGCGCGGTGGCCGGGCAGCTGGCGCAGGAGCTCGACCACGTCGACTACTTCCCCGCGTACGAGATCGTCACGGGCTTCCCCTTCAAGGCGGAGTTCTACGAGCCGAATCTGCGCACCGTCTCGCCGGACGGCGTCGGCTTCGTCATGCGCCAGTTCTTCGACGCGCTCGCCGACGGCCCGAGCGCGAACGCCCCGAGCGCGAACGCCCCGAGCACGGGCGATCCGAGCACGGGCGATCCGCAGCCGGGCGCGCCCCAGTCGTCCGCCCGCCCCGCCACGACCACCGCCGGAGAGGACTTCTGGTGCGATGACGCCGTACTCGACTACTACAACTCCCACTGAGGCCGAGCCCGACGCCGCCCGGTTCCTGCTGCTCGGCGACTCGCACGCCGGGGTGGTCGGCCGGGCGGCGAAGGCGGCGGGCATCCCCTTTCGCGGCGGGCCCATCGGCGCGGGCCGGGACTTCATGGCCGGGTTCTTCGACCTGCGCGGCCAGGACGTCGTGTTCCGCAAGCCGGAGGCGGACGAGCTCTACCGCGGCTTCCTCGGCGAGCTCGGCGTCGACGGGCTCGATGGGCTCACCGCCCCGCTGGTGTGCACCTTCGGCTTCAGCGCCCACTTCGTCGCCACCACCGCGAACTGGGACATCTACCGCGTCCGGGGCGGCGCGTTCGCGCCGGGCTTCCTGGAGAGCCCGCTCTTCGACGGCCTCGTCCGCGCCACGGTCCGCGACGCGCTCGCCTTCTACGGGCACGCGCGCGCCCTGGGCCTGCGCGTGGTGTCCGCGATGCCGCCGCAGCGGGTGCCGGGCATGTCCGACCCGTCTGTCTTCCGGGCCGCCCAGGACGTCATGCGCCGCGCCCTGCTCGAACTCGGCGTCGAGGTCGTGGACCTGCGCGCCCGCGTCACCGACGAACAGGGCGTCCAGCGCCCGGAGTTCAGCGAGGCCACCGACGCGATCCACGGGAACCTGGCGTTCGGCCGCCTGATCCTCGCCGACCTGCTCGCGCGCGGCCTCTGACCGGCCGCGCCCCAGCCCCTCACACACCCTCAGGAGAACGCAATGGAGCAGTACGCACTCGACGCCATCGAGGCCATCACCACCAGGCCCCCGGAGGTCTACGACCACATCTCCGTGGACCCGCTGACCCCGGTGATCGGCGCCGAGGTGTCCGGGATCGACCTGTCCAAGGTCACCGACGAGCAGGTGGCCGAGGTCAAGCGCGCCTTCCTGCGCCACCACGTCCTGGTCTTCCGCGACCAGACGATCACCGGTGAGGAGCACAAGCGGTTCGCGGGCCACTTCGGCGAGCTGCACCCGGTGGCCCTGGCCCCCGAGGGCTCCGACCCGTACATCCTGGACATCAGCGCCGACAAGGACTCGCGCGACGTGGCCGGGCACGGCTGGCACGCCGACGGCACCGCCGACCTGCGGCCCTCGCTCGGCTCGATGCTCTACGTCACGCGCACGCCGGAGGTCGGCAGCGGCGGCGACACGATGTTCTCCAACATGCACCTGGCGTACGAGATGCTGTCGCCCGCGATGAAGGAGTTCCTCGACGGGAAGACCGCGATCCACGACGGTCTGCTCGCGTGGGAGGGCAAGACCCCGCCGCCCGAGTACGACGTGCCCAAGCACGCGCACCCGGTGATCGCCCGCCACCCCGACACCGGCCGCAAGATCCTCTTCGTCAACGGCATCTACGTCTCGCACATCGAGCAGCTGTCGAAGGGCGAGAGCCGCGGGGTCCTCGACCTGCTCGTCAAGCACATCACCAGCACCGCCCTGCTGAGCTGCCGGGTCCGCTGGGCGCCGAACACCCTGGTGTTCTGGGACAACCGCTGCGTCCAGCACCACGCGATCTGGGACTACTTCCCGCACTCGCGCTACGGCCAGCGCGTGGCGATCCGGGGCCACCGGCCCACGGCCTGACCCCGCGGGGCCTCCGGCTCAGCCGGAGGCCCGCGCCAGGCTCTCGGTAAAACCGTCCGCGAGCCGCCCGCACGCGGCCCGATACCGCTCGGCCCGCCCCTCCTGCTCCGCGCGCTCGGCGTCGGCGAGCGCGTAGGCGTGCACGTACGCGAACGGGTACGCCGCGGCGAAGGCCTCCTCGTCGGCCCCGGCGAAGGCGGCCGCGAGCAGGCGCGTGTGCGCGATCGCGTTGGCGTCGGCGTACGAGCGGGCGTTGGCGTCGGTGTTGAGCTTGGCGTACATCGTCGCGAACTCGGCGGCCTTCTCCTCGCCGAAGTCGTTGTCCATGGCGTAGCCGCGCGCGTTGGCCGCGGCCGTGGCGTAGGCCTCCGCGTACGCGTAGGCGTACCGGTAGACCTCCGTGAGCGCCGGGCCGAGCGCCGCGGCCCACTCCGCCTCCCCGGCCCGCTCCCCCGCCAGGGCCCGCTCGTGCAGGGCCCGCACCGCTTCCTGGGCCGCCCCGTCCCCGCCGCGCCGCGCGCCGGCCTCCGCGAGGAGGGGCACGACCGTGTGCGCGTGCCAGTCGTGCACCACCGTGAACGGCACCCGCCCGCCGAGCCGTACCAGGTCCTCGTGGACGCGCACGGCCCAGACCCGGGCCGTGTCCGCGTCCTGCCCGCCGAACAGCGCGGCGGCCACCTGCGTCACCCACCCGAGGTCCGGCCCTCCGGGACCGGCCTCGAGCCGGGCGACGAACGCGTCCCTCGTCTCCACGGCGGCCGTCGTCCGGCTCATCTGCCTGTCTCCCGTTCGTCCGTTCCCGCACTTGAGCACCCAGTTTCGCGCACGCCCCGGCGCCGCGGACCGGCGGGTCGGCCGCCGGGCCCGCCGTCGGCGTTTCGGCCAGCGGCCCGTGCGGGGCCCGCCCGGCGCCTCAAGGGTCGGTGCATCCGGCAGGCGCCGTCGGGCGCGCGCTGCCGCGGAATCCACTCCGGCTCAAACACGTGTGTTCGAAAGGGGCCTGCCTGTCGTTGACCCCGGTGCCGCCGCTTCGACGCCGACGACCGTGCAGGAGAGTGCAGTTGACCTCAGCGAACGCCCAGGGCACCCCGTCCCTCGCTCCGCCGCCGCCCCCGCCCGCCGAGATCCGGTACAGCGGGGAGTACTCCGTGAACCCGCTCGGCCAGGTGTCGTTCCGCACGCTGTGCGGTCAGCTGCCCGCCGTGCTGCGGAGGATCGCCCGGCTGTCGTGGGACACCGACCGCGGGGCCGTCGCCCTGCTCCTCGTCTGCCAGCTCGTCACCGGCGTGGCCGCCGCCCTCCTGCTCACGGCGACGGCGCAGGCCATGGGGCCATTGCTCGGGGGCGGCCCGGTCGCGGACCGGCTGCGCGCGGCGCTGCCCGCGCTCGTCTTCGTGGCCGGGGCCGCCGCGCTCGCCCGGACGTCGAGCGCCCTGGCCCTGTACGCCGAGCGCCGGATCACGCCGAGGCTGACGACCGCGACGGACACCGCCCTGGTCGAGGCGGTGTGCCGCGTGGAGGCGGCGGCATACGCCGTGGACGGCTTCGCGGACGGGCAGGAGGCCGCGGAGATGGGGGTGCTCCGCACCCATGTGATGGTCGCCGACGCGCAGCGCTTCATGGCGGCCCTGGTGAAGATGGTCACGGCCGGCGGGGTCCTGTCGGTCCTGAACCCCCTGATGCTGCCCCTGCTGCTGCTCGCCGTGCTCCCGGCCGGGGCCGGTGCGGTGCTCACCGCCCGGGTCGACTACGAGATCCACTACGCGAACATCGCCGACCGCAACGTACGCGGCATGATGCGCTGGTGGTCCACGGCCCCGAAGTACGGCGACGAGGTCCGCGCCAACGGCATGACGGACTACCTGCTGTTCTGGTACCGGTCGCTGTCCGCGCGGGTCGACGAGCGCACCCTCGCGGCGGCGCCCCGCACCCTGCGGATCGCCCTGGTGTCGTCCCTGGTCGGCGGGGTGTTCCTGGTCGCCACCTGGGGCACGCTCGCCTGGCTCGCCGTGACGGGCCGGGTCGCGCTCGCCGTCGCCGCGACGGCGGTCGTCGCCGTCCAGACGACGCTGGCCGCGCTGGCGCAGGTCGTGGCCAACGGCGCGGCGGTCTTCCACACGAGCCTGTATCTGAGCGACATGCAGGCGTTCATCGACGACGCCGCCGCGCGGGCGCCGCACCGCGGTGACCTGGCCGTCCGCCCGCCCGTCGAGGAGATCCGGCTCGACGAGGTCAGCTACCGCTACCCGGGCAGGGACAGGCCCGCCGTCGACGGCGTCTCGCTGACGCTGCGGCGCGGGCAGATCCTCGCCGTCGTCGGGGTGAACGGCTCGGGCAAGTCCACCCTGACCCGTCTGATCACCGGCGTGTACCTGGCCGACAAGGGCCGGGTGACGTGGAACGGCGCGGATCTCGCCGAGGTCGACCCGGCCACGGTCTGGTCCTGTACCGGGCTCGTCCCGCAGATCTTCGCCCAGTGGCCGCTGCGGGTCCGGGAGAACGTGACGCTCGGCCAGCCGCGGACGTTCGACGACGGCCCGGTCTGGGAGGCGGTCGACGCGGTCGGCATGCGCGAGCCCGTCGAGGAGCTGCGGGACGGCCTCGACACGCTGCTCGCCCGCGAGCACTTCGGCGGCGCCGAGCTGTCCGGCGGCCAGTGGCAGCGCCTCGCCTGCTCCCGTGCCCTGTACCGGCGCCCGTCCCTGCTGATCCTGGACGAGCCCACGTCGCAGATGGACCCGCGCGGCGAACACGCGATCTTCGAGAAGATCAAGGAGATCGCCGCCGACCGCATCACGATCGTCGTCACCCACCGCCTGGAGAACACGAAGGTCGCCGACCACGTGGTGGTCATGGAGCAGGGCCGGGTCACCGAGCAGGGCGGGTACGACGACCTGGTGCACGCGGACGGCACCTTCGCGGAGCTGCTTGCGCTGTCGCAGGACCGGTAGCGGGAGCGGGAGCGGGAGCGGTGGCGGGACCGGTGGCGGGAGCGGTGACGGCTCGGCGGTCCGGCGCGCGCCCTCACCCGTCGATCAGCGGCAGCACCGGGAAGCCGTGGTCCTGCCAGATCAGGCGGGAGGTCCGCTCCGGGTCGGCGGTGACCGTCGGGGCCGTGTCGAAGAGCTGCACGAGCCGCTGTGCGGTGTCGTACGCGGGCCAGCCGGGGTCGCCGTGGGTGGCGAACGCCGTCCACGCGGCACGCATGCGGGCGGACAGCGCCTCCGCCTCCGAGGGCGGGCCCCCGCCCTCGCCGCCGCCGATCAGCGCGGCGGGCTGGCCGCGGTCCAGGTTGCCGAAGACGAGCGGCACGTCGAGGCCGTGGCAGGCGCCGAGGACGCCGCCCATGCCCGGGGCGGGCCAGGTCAGTTCGTAGACGTGGACCCGGCCGCCGCGCGCGGCCCTGGCCCTGGCCTCGGCAAGGAGGAGGCTCGGCATGCGGAACAGCCAGTCGGAGTTGACCCGTTCGTACAGCTCGTCCGGGCCCGCGTCCGGCAGCCCCTCGCGGTAACGGAGCGCCCCGTCCCCGCCGGGGGCGAAGACGTCCAGGGCGGTCGCCGCCCGCTCCTCGGTGACCTGCCCGAGCAGGCCGTCGAGCGCGGTGAACAGCCGCTGTTCGTCGCGGGTGTGGCCGACGAGCAGCTCGACGTCCCGCGCGGCGCCGTCGGCCAGGGCCTGCCAGGGGGTGACCGGCAGCGCGTCACCGTCGACGACCGGCGCGTACGGGATCGACCGGTGCGCGGGCCTGCCCCACCGGTCCGCCCACCGGTGCAGGCCGGCGCCGACCGCGTCACCGGCGGCGGAAAGGCGGACCGGGTCCACCGCGGACAGGTCGGCCACGGTGGGCCGCAGGCCGAGCTCGGCGGCGCAGGCGGTGGCGATGTCGGCGGCGAGCTCGGGCGTGAAGAACGTGCCCTGCGCGCTCTGTGCGACGGCCCGGCAAAAGAGCCCGGCCGCACCGGGCATCGCGAGCAGCGCGGCGACCGATCCGCCGCCGGCCGACTGGCCGAAGACCGTGACGCGGTCCGGGTCGCCGCCGAAGGCCCCGATGTGGTCCCGCACCCACGCGAGGGCGGCGATCTGATCGAGCAGGCCCCGGTTGGCGGGCGCCCCCTCGATCTGCCCGAACCCCTCAAGCCCGACGCGGTAGTTGAACGTCACCACGACGACACCGCCGTCACGCGCCAGGCGCCCGCCGTCGTACTCGGGCAGGCCCGACATCCCGATGGCGTAGGCGCCGCCCTGGATCCACACGAGGGCCGGCAGGCCCGCGCCCGGCCCCGGATCCGGCGACCAGACGTTGAGCGTCAGCCAGTCGTCGCCCGCCGCGTCCCGGGCCAGCGCGTCCATGCCGAAGTGGCCGCCCTGCGGGGGCGGCGGCCCGTACGACACCGCCTCCCGCACCCCGTCCCACGCCCGCACCGGCCGTGGCGCGGCGAAGCGGAGCGGACCGACCGGCGGCTGGGCGAACGGGATGCCGCGGAAGACCGCGACGCCCGTGTCACGGCGGCCGCGCACCACCCCGGCCGCGGTGCGGACTTCGGGCTCGGACACGTCGACGTCCATCTCAACTCCCCCTGGTTCACTGCGGATTGTGGCGCCGCTTCACGCCGCCGCGCCAACGATTTACGGGAGCCCGGCCGCGTACGGGACCAGGCGTAGGCCCCCGTTCGGGAGCTCAGGGTCCCTGCACCCGCACGTGTCCCGCTCGGCCCGCGAGCGCGCCGGTGACCGCCATCGGCACCGCGAGGACGACCAGGCCGATCAGGCCCGCGGTCCAGCTCCCGCTCAGGTCCCGGGTGACACCGAAGAGCGTGGGGCCGACGGCGGCCACCAGATAGCCCACGCACTGGGACATCGCCGAGAGCAGCCCGGCCTCTTCGGTGGTGCGGGCCCGCATCGACATGTAGGCGATGCCGAGGCTGAGCACGGCCCCGAGGCCCAGGCCGAGCAGCGCGGCCCACAGGACGGCGGCGCCCGTCGGGGCGACGATCAGGCCGACGAGGGCCACCGCGCAGAGGGCGCTGCCGAGCACGGCCAGATGGCTCTGCCGCCGGGAGCGCTGCGCGGCGACGGGGGCCAGCAGGGAGGTGAGCATCGCGAAGCCCATACACACGGCGAGCAGCACACCGGCCCGGCCCTCGGAGTAGCCGTGGGAGATGTAGAAGGAGGGCAGCCAGGTCGTGGACGTGTAGTAGATGAGGGACTGGAAGGCGTAGAAGAGGGCCACGGCCCAGGCGAGGCGGTTGCGCCAGAGCGATCCGCCCGTGCCCGCCCCGGAGGCGGGGCGCCGCGCCGGGCCACGGCCGCCGCGCAGGCTCGGCGCCCACACGAGGACGGCGGCCAGGGCGAGGAGTCCCCACAGGCCGAGCCCGCCGGACCAGTTGAGGGAGAGCCCGTCGCGCAGCGGCACGGTCGCGGCGGCCGCCACGGCTCCGCCGCCGACGAGCATGGTCGAGTGCAGTCCCGACATCAGGCCGACGTGCCGGTGGAAGTCCCGTTTGATCAGCGCCGTCACGACGACGTTGGCGATCGCCACGGCCGCGCCGATGAGGAAGGTCCCGGCGAAGAGCGGGGGCAGCGCCGGGACGAGGCGCACGGCCGCTCCGGCAAGGAGGACCAGGAGTACGGCGACGAGGGTGCGCTCCATGCCGAGGCGCCGGGCGAGGCGTGGGGCGAGCGGGGCGAAGATCCCGAAGCAGATCAGCGGCAGGGTCGACAGGACGCCCGCGGCGCCGTTGGACAGACCGGTGGCGTGCCGGATGTCGTCCAGGAGGGCCGAGACGGCCACGATGACGGGGCGCATGTTCAGGCCGACGAGGAGTACGGCCAGGCCGTGCAGGAGCAGGCGGCGGTGCGGGCGGCCGGTGGCGGGCGGGGCTTCGGCTCCGGTGGAGGGGTCGGCCGCGGCTTCGGCTCTGACGGAGGGATCGGCTTCCGCGCGGGCGGACGGGTCGGCTTCGGGCTCGGCGGGAACGTTCACGACGCACTTCCTCGGGGTGACGGGGCGGATGGCCCGGCCGGTAAGGGAGTTGACGGCTGATCGGTCACCGGCAGATCGCCGGTCGGACGGATCAGGCGGACCGTTCCGCCGCGTAGCACGTCGCGCAGACGACGCGGCGCCCCGGCAGGTCCCGGGTCGCCTTGCCCAGGCCTGCCGCCTGGTGGACGAGCGTGGGTGTGACGCGTCCGTGGTCGGCGCAGACGACCAGGTTGCACCGGCTGCAGATGCCGATGCCTGCCGTGTCGCTCCTGCCGTCGAGGTCGCAGTCGTAGCACTTCATGGGGGTCTCCGTCGGCATGTCGGAAGGGGAGTGGGTGGGGGGGTAAAGGTGATGAAAGGGAGCAAATAGGGAGCAGACGTCATCGCCGCACAAAGGGGCTGACGTCATCGCCGTACGAGACGGTATCCCGCTAGATTAGACAGAGTCAATTCTAGGATCGGATCTCTTCAGGGTGCCGAGACGTGATCCAGTTACACTCCGACGACGCACAGGGACGGGATGGAACGGAAAGGGGGTGTCGCGCCATGGACCAGGAAGCGGCCGCACTGCTCAGGACCAAGGGCCTGCGCAGCACGGTGCAGCGCAGGGCCGTGCTGACCGCCCTGCGCGGGCACCCGCACTCCACCGCGGCCGACCTCGAGAGCCGCATCGGCGTCGCCACGGGCGGGAAGTCCGCGTCCAAAGGCCCCGGCGGCCTGTCCCGGCAGGGCCTGTACAACGTCCTCGACGACCTCACGCAGGTCGGCCTGATCCGCTGCATCGAACCGGCGGGCTCCCCCACGCGCTACGAACTCCGCGTCGGCGACAACCACCACCACGTGGTCTGCCGGTCCTGCGGCCGCATCGAGGACGTCGACTGCACCGTCGGCCGGGCCCCCTGCCTGGAGCCCGAGGACGACCGGGGCTTCAGCATCGACGAGGCCGAGATCATCTGGTGGGGTCTGTGCGGGAGTTGCCGCACGGCCGGAGGCTGACCCGTCCGGTAACGGCTACGGGGCTCCGCCCGCTCCCCTAGTCGTCACCCCCGATGGACACGCGCCGCCGCTTGGAGCCGCCCGCCTTGGGCAGGCGGACGCGCAGGATGCCGTCGGTCAGCTCCGCCTCCGCCCTGTCCGGGTCCACGTCACCGGGCAGGCTCGTGCGGTAGAAGAACCGGCCGCTGCGGCGCGACAGGGTCCGGCCGCGCTGCTCCTCGCTCAACTCGCCCGAGATCCGCAGTTCGTGGGCGTCGATGTCCACGGAGATGTTCTCCCGGGGGACGCCGGGCAGTTCGGCGCGGATCACGTACGCGTCGTCCGTCTCCTCCTCCTCGGCGACCGGCACCCATCCCGCGCCCGCCCAGACGGGAGACAGGTGGTGCTCGAAGGCGCGGCCCATGTCGCGCCACATGGTTTCCAGTTCGGTGAAGGGGTTCCAGTCCCCCAGGCCCCGTCCGGGCCCGAGGTGCGGCTCCAGCGGGCCACCGGTGCGGTGCTTCGGCAGATTCACGGCGTGCCTCCGTTCCGGTCGGGTGCGGTCGCGCCCTCGCACGTCGACGCGTCGCCCCATCGACGAACCGCCCCGTCGATGAATCGACGCGTCGACGAGGCGCGGGTAACCGGATGCGGGACCCTCACACACCGCGACGCGGGCGCGCTACGACAGCAGCGCTCCCGGCCTGGGCAGCGCCTCGACGGCGGGCTGCGGCCGCTCGCCCTCCCACTGGACCTCCAGCAGGACGACGCCGTCCGAGTCGGCCGCCCAGCTCGGCCCGCAGACGACGGCGACGCCGCCGTCGGCGTGCCGGGAGACGCGGCCGGGGGTGCCGCGGTGGGCGCGCGTCGGGCGCGCGGCCCGCTTCACGTACAGCTTCCGCCCGTCCACGAGGCACCAGGCGTTGACGTACGGATCGCTCTGCCCGCGCACGAGGTCGAGGAGCCTGGTGGTGGGGAGGGACCAGTCGATGCGCGTGTCGGCCTCGGTGATGCGGTGGTAGAAGGACGCGCCGTGCGCGGCCTGTGGCGTGGGCGTCACGTCGCGGGAGACCAGGTCGAGCGCGGTCAGGACGGCGTCGGGGTACGCGCGCAGCAGCGCGGCGTAGACGGTGGTGGCGGTGTCCTGCGCGCCGATCGGCACCTCGACGGCGTGCACGACCGGCCCGGTGTCGAGCTCGCGCTCCATGACGTGCACGGTCAGGCCGATCCGGGTCTCGCCGTTGCGGATGGACCAGTTGACCGAGCCGAATCCGGCGTACGCGGGCAGCAGCGCGTCGTGGACGTTCAGCGGGTGGCGGGTGGGGATGTCCAGGACGGCCTCGGGCACGGTGGTGCGCCAGTTCGCCGACACGAGGACCTCGGGCGCGGCCTCGCGCAGCGCGGCGACGACGTGCGGCTCCCCGGCCTTGCGGGCGAACAGCGGGTCCAGGCCGAGCTCTTCGGTGAGCCGTACGACGTGGTCCTCGCCGATGCCGCCGAAGTCCGTGGGATGCGTGACCACCGCGGCCACCTTGTGCCGGCCGGCCAGGGCACCGAGTACCGTCGCGCCGATCTCCCCGTATCCGAGGAACGATCACGTACTGCTCCGGGACGTACGGGCACGCGAGGGTGCGCAGGTCGGCAAGCGGGCGGTTTGAACCACCGGGGAAGGGCAATTAACCACGGGCCAGCCCCCGAGGGCCCCAAACCAGTGTGCCAGGGTAAGCGGACAAATACCCCCCCCTTAATGAGTCTAGTATAAACACAATAAACAGGCGA